>CALMOI010000127.1 GCA_937871735.1 uncultured Comamonadaceae bacterium | reverse complement strand
AGCCCACAGTGTGGTCTTCCAGTGTGGCCCAAAAAATTTGCAGCACATAGCGCTCGGGCGATTCAATGCCGCGATTCACCTTCGCACCTTGAAAGCCGTGGGACTGGCGAATCACCGTGTCCAGGCCGCGTGCAATCGCTTCTTCAAACGCGGCTTGTTGGCCGGGCTGGATGCGCAAATCAGCAATTTCCAAAATCATGATCAGTCTTTTTCTTGAAAGTGCAAGGCTCAGTCGCGCTCGCCGCCGAACAAGCCCAGCAAGGCCAGCAGGCTCTGGAACACGTTGATGATGTCCAAGTACAAGGCCAGCGTGGCGCTGATGTAGTTGGTTTCGCCGCCATCAATGATTTGCTTCAGGTCGTACAGCATGTAAGCGCTGAACACGCCAATCGCCATCACCGAAATCACGGCCATGCCCACGGTCGAACCCACAAACACGTTGATGATGCCGCCCACCATGATGGCCAATGCGCCCACAAACAACCACTTGCTCATGCCCGACAGGTCACGCTTGATCACGCTGGCCAGCGAGGCCATGACGAAGAACACACCAGCCGTGCCCGCAAAAGCCGTCATCACCAGCTCAGAGCCGTTTTTGAAGCCCAGAACGGAAGCGATCAGGCGCGAGATCATCAGCCCCATGAAGAAGGTGAAACCCAGCAGTACTGGCACACCAGCGGCAGAGTTCTTGGTCTTTTCGATGGCATAGATGAAGCCGAATGCGCCACCCAAAAACACCACCGTACCCAACACGCCGTTGAGCATTTGGGTGATGCCGGTGGCCACACCGAGCCATGCGCCCAGTACGGTGGGCACCATGCTCAGCGCCAGCAGCCAGTAGGTGTTGCGCATCACACGGTTGCGCTCGCCCAGCGCCGTGCCGTAGCCCGTGCTGGGGTTGATGCTGTGCAGGGGATTGTTCATTGCTTGACTCCTTAAGTGCCGCACCGTGCGGCTGTAAGCGCACAGTGTAGTGGAGCACTTGGCGGCCTTCTGTGCGCTGAGGGTGATGTTGGTAAACCGTGAGGATATGGACGGTGCCGTGCATGCATCAGACTGGCATCGCCCAAGGTGCAACGCTTGCACCTGAAATGCAGGCAATGCGCCATCGTGGCTTGGGTATGCTTGCAGTTCTTCTTTTTATTTCACCATTCACTTTCAATTTTCTTGATATGAAAAACAAGTTCTACCTCGAATCCGCCGACATCAAAGCGATTGCCGCCGCCGCCGAGGCCGAAGCCTTAGCCCACGGCTGGGCCGTGACCATCGCCATCGTCGATGACGGCGGCCACTTGCTGCACCTGAATCGCTTGGATGGCGCTGCTGCGCTGACCTCCCACATCGCCCCCGCCAAAGCCCAAACCGCCGCCTTGGGCCGCCGTGAAAGCAAGGTTTACGAAGACATCATCAACGGTGGCCGCACCTCATTTTTGAGCGCACCGCTGGTTCACGGCATGTTGGAAGGTGCCGTCCCCATTTTGAAAGACGGCCAGTGCTTGGGCGCTGTGGGTGTGAGCGGCGTGAAGTCTGCCGAAGACGCGCAAATCGCCCACGCGGGCATTGCAGCGCTGGGTTGATCGCGCGGCGTTACTTGGTCAGTATCAGCTTGCCCAGCCGGGTGGCTTGCAGGCGGTAGATTTCGCCGTTGTGGCGAATGGCGATGGTTTTTTGGCCGCGCAGCAGCACCTCGCTGTGCAGCACATCGTCACTTGCGGTGCTGTGGTCGCCAGCGGCGTTGGCACCGCTGGTGGGCTGTGAGCACGCCGCTGGGGCGTGCGTGTCTCTGGAATTGAACGCGGGGGGCTGCATGGCGGTCTGGCGTTCAGGACGTGGGTTCGGTGATGAAACCGATCTTCTTCAGCCCGGCACGTTGCGCGGCGGCCATGAGTTGGGCCACGCGCTCGTAGCGCACGGCGCGGTCGCCTCGGATGTGCAAATCGGGTTGCGGGTTCTTGGCTGCTTCGGCTTGCAGCAGGGCGGGCAGCGCCTCGTCAGTCACCGGGTTTTCGTTCCAGAAGTAGCCGCCGTCTGCGCGCACCGACAGGCGCAGCGTCTCGGGTTTGACTTGCTCGCGCTCACTGCTGGCGCGGGGCAAATCGACGGTGATGGCGTTTTTCATCACCGGCACGGTGATGATGAAGATGATGAGCAGCACGAGCATCACGTCCACCAGGGGTGTCATGTTGATCTCGTTCATCACGTCGTCGGATTCGTCTTGGGTGCCAAAGGCCATGGCTTAGCCGCATTTCTTCATGGGCAGCACTTTGCCGGGCTAGCCAGAGTTCACGAGGG
>CALMOI010000126.1 GCA_937871735.1 uncultured Comamonadaceae bacterium | reverse complement strand
TGCCCGGCCCTGAAATGCTGAAACCCGCTGCGGCGGGTTTTTTTGTGGGCGCTCGTGAACTCAGGCTTGCATAGGCGCTGCCGTGAGCTGCACGCCCAGTGCCCGGCAGACGCGGGCAATGGTGTCAAAGCGAGGCTGGGCGTTGGGGCGCAGGGCTTTGTAAAGCGCCTCGCGCGTCAGGCCACTGGCGCGGGCCACTTCGGTCATGCCCCGGGCACGGGCGATCACGCCCAGCGCGTGGGTCAGTTCGGCGGGGTCGTTTTCGGCCAGCACCAAGCTCAGGTAGCAGGCGATGTCCTCGTCGGTTTTGAGCTGCTCGGCCAAGTCGAACTCGGGCAGTTCTGCGGCGTTGATGGTGGGGGTCATGTGTACCTTTCTGAAACGGGACAAAAGTCAATCAATCGTGGCCGCCAAGGTCACGGCAGCGGCAATGTCGGCGCTCTGGCTGGACTTGTTGCCTCCGCCCAGCATCACCACCAGCACGTCGCCGCGCTGGGTGTAGTACATGCGCCAGCCTGGGCCGAAGTGCTCGCGCATTTCGTAGACCCCGGCCCCAACGGGTTTGACATCGCCCAGCAAGCCGCGCTGCACTTTGTCCAGACGCATGGACAACCGCAACCGGGTCTGGCGGTCTTTGATTTGCCCGAGCCAGTGCTCGAACTGCGCGGTGTACTTGATCTGGTACATGCCAGAAAGTGTAGTCACTTGTTCACAAATCTGCCACTGCCAGATAATCAGCAGGCTTAAGGATGCTCGCCCATGCTGTTTCTGCTTTCCCCTGCCAAAGCTCTGGACTACACCCCGCCCGCCACGCCGGTCGCGCACACGTTGCCGCTGATGATGGATCAGGCGGCGCAGCTCATCGAGGTGCTGCGCCCGCTGGCTCCGCAGCAGGTGGCGTCGCTCATGGATTTGAGCGATGCGCTGGCCGGGTTGAACGCGGCGCGCTACGCCGCCTGGGAGCCGCAGGCCACGGCGGACAACGCTTTGCAGGCGGTGTTGGCCTTCAATGGCGATGTCTATGACGGCTTGGATGCGCGCCACTTGCCCGCGCCGCAGCTCGATTGGCTGCAAGCCCATGTCTGCATCTTGAGCGGGCTGTATGGCGTGCTGCGCCCGCTGGACTGGATGCAGCCCTACCGGCTGGAAATGGGCACCAAGCTGGCCAACCCGCGCGGGGCCAATCTGTACCAGTTCTGGGGTCGCCGGATTGCCGACTACCTGAACGAGCGCCTCGCCCAGCAGGCGCAGCCGGTGGTGGTCAACTTGGCGTCGCAGGAATACTTCAAAGTGGTTGATCGCAAGGTGCTGCGCGCGCCGGTGATCGACTGCGTGTTTGAAGAGGACAAGGGCGGCCAGTACAAAATCATCAGCTTCTACGCCAAGCGCGCCCGGGGGCTGATGGCCCGCTACGCCGCGCTCAATGGCGTGCGCGATGTGGCCCAGTTGCAAGACTTTGACCTGGACGGCTACGCCTACGCGCCCGCCGCCTCGCAGCCTGATCCGGCACAGCCCAAAGCGCGCTTGGTGTTTCGCCGCAAGCTGGCTTGATGCTGCTATCCCAATTTCTCCATTCGTTTTTTGTTGATCATCATGAGCAAAACCGCTTCCGCCCAGACTGTGACCCCCGAACTGCGCCAGTGGATCGTTGCGCAAGCCGAAGCTGGCTGCGCCGTTGATGCGGTGCTGCAATCCATGCGCGCCGCTGGCTGGAACGAAGCCGTGGCGATGGACGCGCTGGAAACCACGCTGCGCACCCATTTGGAAAACAAAGGCCTGTCGCCCGACGCCATTTTGGCCAACTTGGCCGCTTGCCAGCCTGAAGACCCCGCCGCCCAACCCGCCGTGCCAGATTTGGGGCTGGAGAACTCGCCGCTCTACGTTGATGGCGGTGACCGCCGCGTGGCCGTGCTCGGTGTGATGGCGCTGCCGCGCGTGGTGGTATTGGGCGGCCTGCTGAGCGACGAAGAATGCGACGCGCTGATCGCCGCCGCCCAGCCGCGCATGGCGCGCTCGCTCACCGTGGCAACGCAAACCGGCGGCGAAGAAGTCAACGACGACCGCACCAGCAACGGCATGTTCTTCCAGCGCGGAGAAAATGAATTGGTGTCGCGCATCGAGGCCCGCATCGCCAAGCTGGTGAACTGGCCCCTCATCAACGGCGAAGGCATTCAGGTGCTGCAATACGGCCCCGGCGCGGAATACAAGCCGCATTACGACTACTTCGACCCCGCCGCGCCCGGCACGCCCACCATCTTGAAGCGCGGCGGCCAGCGCGTGGGCACGGTGGTGATGTACTTGTCTGAGCCCGAACAAGGCGGCGCGACCACCTTCCCGGACGTGCAGTTTGAAGTCGCGCCCAAGCGGGGTAACGCGGTGTTTTTCAGCTACGCCCAGCCGCTGCCCGGCACCAAAACCCTGCACGGCGGCGCACCCGTGATTGCTGGCGAAAAGTGGATCGCCACCAAGTGGCTGCGCCAGCAAGAATTCGTCTGAGCGCACCGTGCCACCGGCGCGTCAGTCGGCGGCAGGGCGATGGATGACAATGGTGTGAACGGATTTCCCCCTCTTTCACACGACGCACCTCTTCATGAACATCCAAGCCAACGGCATCCACATCGAGGTCGAAGACTCCCATCCCGCGCCCAACAACCGCCCTGTGGTGCTGCTCATCATGGGCTTGGGCATGCAGCTCATTGCGTGGCCCGTGCCGCTGGTGCAGGCGCTGATCGACGCAGGCTACCGCGTGATTCGCTACGACAACCGCGATTCGGGCCTGTCGCAACACTTTGACGAACACGGAATGCCCAACTTGCCGTGGGCCACGCTGCAACACAAACTCGGCTTCACGCCCAGCGCGCCTTACAGCGTGCAAGACATGGCCAACGATGCACTGGGTGTGCTGGACGCGCTGCATGTGCGCCGCGCCCACATCGTCGGCGTGAGCATGGGCGGCATGATTGCCCAGCGCGTGGCACTCACCGCGCCCGAACGCGTGCTCAGCTTGACCAGCGTGATGAGTTCCAGCGGCGCACGCGGCCTGCCCGACCCGGAAACCAAAGCCATCAAGGCCATGATGAGCCGCCCGGCCAGCCAATCGCCGCAAGACCTGACCGAGCACTACCTGCAATTCATGGCCGCCATCGGCAGCCCTGAATTTGCCACCCCCGAATCCATGCTGCGCGACAGCGCCATGGCCAGCGTGTTGCGCAGCTTCCGCCCCGTGGGCACGATGCGCCAAACTTTGGCCGTGATGGCCGACAGCCGCCGCGCCGACGAGCTGCCCAGCATCCAATGCCCGACACTGGTCGTCCACGGCATCGACGACCCGCTGGTGCCCATCGCTTGCGGCGAAGACACCGCCAAACGCATTCCCGGCGCGCAGTTCTACGCCATTCCCGGCATGGGCCACGACTTGCCCTCGGGCGTGGTCACGCAACTGCTGACCCGTTTGCTGCCGCACTTGCAAGCCGCCACGCCCGCTGCCACCGCCTGATCCAAATTTCCCTTATTTGCTGCCATGAACCAGCCTGAACACTCCCAACTCGGCAAAGTCTCGGCTTACGTCGATCAGTACGACCCCGGCTTGCTGTACCCGATTCCCCGTGCGCCCAAGCGGGCCGACATTGGCATTGACGGTGCGCCTATCTTCTTCGGTGCCGACCTGTGGACGGCCTATGAAATCTCGTGGCTCAACCCACGCGGCAAGCCGCAAGTGGCGCTGGCGCACCTGACCGTGCCCGCCGAAAGCACGCACATCATCGAGAGCAAATCACTCAAGCTCTACCTGAACAGCTACAACAACACCCGCTTTGCTGATGCCGACGAAGTGCGCCAACGCCTGCGCACCGACCTGAGCACCGCCATCTGGCACGGCGGCCCAGTGCGCGCCAGCATCGGTCTGAAACTGCTGAGCCCCGAGCTGTTTGACCAAGAACCCATCCACGAGTTGGACGGCCTGAACCTAGACCGCCTCGATATCGATTGCACCCGCTACACCCCCGCGCCCGAGCTGCTGCGCACCAGCGAAGGCGAAGTGCCGGTGAGTGAAGTGCTGGTCAGCAACCTGCTCAAAAGCAACTGCTTGGTCACCGGCCAGCCCGACTGGGCCAGCGTGCAAATCCGCTACACCGGCCCGCAGATCGACCAAGAAGGGCTGCTGCAATACCTGATCAGCTTTCGCAACCACAACGAATTCCACGAGCAATGCGTCGAACGCATCTTCATGGACATCTGGACGCGCTGCCACCCCACCAAACTGACGGTCTACGCCCGCTACACACGGCGCGGCGGCCTGGACATCAACCCCTGGCGCACCAGCCATCCGGGCGCAGTGCCGGGGAATGTGCGGACGGCGCGGCAGTGACGCATTCGCCACCGTGAAAGAGACGGTGGCCGTAGCTTCGTTGTGTGGATGTGAGTTGAGATTGAAGAAGTTGATTGAAAAATGCCCAATTCAAATCGCGGGGATTACGGCTCTGAGTTTGCTTCGAGCGAGGTTCCGTTTTCGCCCAGCTTCATGAGTAAGAAACACAGCGACATCAATTATTTTTTGATTTTTATCATTATCATTTTTGGTGTTGCGATTGGTAATTTGATTTCAACGTTCGTTGTCGCGAAGGCGGTTGAATATCAAGCCCAGCAAGCGATGGCAGAGGCGGCTCAAGTTATGCAGCGCCAAAATAGAGAAGCTCAGGCCCAAATGAACGCAACCGCGCAAAGAAATGCAGCCCTGCTTGAGCAGCAGCAAGCGGCATTGCGTGCGCAGCGCGCCGCAGATCCGAACGGGGTTCGTTTGTCACAAACTTGCGCTGAATGGAGAAAGGCTGATGCCAATCTCAATTCATACACCACGCAGACGGAACTCGCCAAGAGTTGTGCCCGCTATGACAGTTATGTCATGACGGGTATTTACCCCACCGCTAAATAAATTCGCACTTGCTGCGGTTTTTCAATTTGGCCGTGGTGATGGGCGGCCTACAACTGCGGCTGAATCACCGCCCCCTTGAACAGCACCGGCCCGGTGGGGCCGCGTTCGCTGGGCACGCCGCCTTGGGGTTCTAGGCTGATGGCCAGCACGGGGCTGCGGCGCAGGTCGGCTTCGCCAGCTGTCAGGCGCAGCAGTGGGCCTTGGCCCAGCACGCCCAGCGACTGCGGTGCTTGGCCGGGTGGTAGCGCCCACAGTTGCAGGCTGCGGTCGCTGGCTTCGCGGTAGTTGCCCACGCGCTGCAAGGTCAGGCGGGCGTTGCGCGGGTCAAACGTCACCAACATTGATGCGTTGGCTTGCGCGTCGTTCAGCACCGCGACGTAGCTGATGCGCGGGTTGGCTTGCAGTTGCTGCTCTAACGCGGCAATCTGGCCGCCGAGCTGTTCGCGCTGCATCACCACGGTGCCCACGGCCAGCAGCGCCAGTGCGAAGCTGCCCGCGCCCGCCAGTCGCCACAGCGCCAGCCGGTTCCACCAGCCGCCCGCATCGGTTGGCGCTGCTTGGCCCACTTGGTGCGCTTGCCGTGCTTGGGTCATGGCGTGGCGTTCTTGGTCGGCGCGGATCAGGTTGTTGATGCGCGTCCACACGGCGGGCGAGGGCGCTTGGTCTGGCTGCAATTCGTTCAGTCCGGCGATGCGGCTTTGCCAGATCAGCGCGGCGGCGCGCACTTCGGGGTGCTGGCGCGCCAAGGTTTCAAAGCGGCGGCGGGCGGGGCCGCGCAAGGTGCCCAGCGCGTAGGCGGCGGCCAAGCGGTCGCGCAGTTCGGGGTGGTGCAGCAGGTTCATGGCGTGTCGGGCAAAGGCTCAGGCGAAGCGGGTCATGCAAGTGCGCAACTGATCCAGTCCGCGCCGCAGCCAAGTTTTGACGGTGCCCAGCGGCAGCCGCAGTTGCTCGGCCAGTTCGCTGTGGCTCAGGTCGCGCAGGTAGGCCAAGCTGACCAGCTCGCGCTGGCGCGCTTCCAGCCGGTGGATGCACTGGTGCAGCGCTTGCGCTTGCTCGCTGGCCAGATGGTGGTCGAGCGGGCCGGGTGTGTCGCTGGGCAGGGTGTCGGTCAGCGCATCGTCCAGCGTGTCGGTGTGGCGCTCGTCGCGGTGGCGGCGCAGCAAGTCCAGCGCACGGCTGCGCACGATCAGCGCCATCCAGGCCAGCGGCGGGCTCAGGCTGGCGCGGTAATCGCCCGCGTGGTGCCAGATCTGCAAATACGCTTCTTGCAGCGCGTCTTCGGCGCGGTCGCGCTGGCCGAGCACACGCAGCGCCAGCCCGTAGAGCTTGGACGAGGTCTGGTCGTACAGCGGCTTCAGTGCGGTTTCGTCGCGCTGGGCCAAGCGATCGAGCAGGGCGATCAGTTGGGCATCAGGTGTGGGTTGGGCGCTCATGCATTCATTGTGTGAGATGCGCGGCGCTTCACAAGCGCCGTCTGCGCGGAACCACGGCGGTGGGCAGGGCCATCTGGGTGACGGGGTTGACGGTGAGTTCCACCGGCGCGGCTTCGACCAGTTGATCAGGGTGCCAGACGCGCACCTGCATCAAGCCCTCGGGCACGTCACCCAAGCGGGCGATGCCGTCGCTGCCGGTCTTGGCCGCCCACGGTGTATCGGTCACGACGATGTGGCCGCGCATCGAACCATGCAGGTGGCAGCCCAGTTGCAGCACGCCGATTTTGTCGAGTGTGACTTCTTTGCTGGACGGCTCTTTGCCCTCGACCCGGCCATCCAACCGCAGTTCAAAGTTGTAGCTGGTGGGCGCGCTCAAGCCCGCAGGCGCGGCGCGCACATGGTGATCCCAGCTGTCCAGATTGCTAAAGCGCACCCGCGAACCCACGGGCAGCAAGCTCACGGCGGGCAAGAACTGCATTTTTTGCTGCCCGATCACCGCTTGCACGGGGGCGGGTGCGGCGGGGCGCGGGCCGTTCACGGGCTCCAGCGTCACCACCGCATCGGGCAGCGGCTGGCCTTCGCGGCCCGTGACGGTGATTTGCACCGTGGCGGCTTGCGCTGCGCTCAGGCTGATCAGCCACAGGCTCGCGCCCCAAAGCGCCCGGCGTGCCGCGCGTTGCAAGGGGTGCAAGTTGTGCAAGAGGCGTGAGGCCGCCGCGTGATTGGAGGCCATGCTGCGGGATACGGTGTTGAGTTTCATGCGATGCGCTCCCGGTTCAGTGGACGGTGATCACATCGCGGTGCATCGGGGCCAGCAGCGCCAGCAACTGGTTTTGCCGGGTGAATGGGATCTTGTGCGCGTCCATCGTGGTTTGCAGCACTTCCACCAAGGCGTTGAAGTGGGTGCGCGTCACGCCCATGTCGGCGTGCAGGGTTTTCATGTCGGGGCCTTTGTAAGTGCAAGGGCCGCCCGCGAGTTGGCAAATTTGCGCTGTGAGCTGGCTGGCCAAGTGGTCAAGTTTGGCTTCTTTGAACTGCGCGGCCAGACGCGGATCAGCGGCGAGGTTCTTGACGAAATCGTCCATCAAGCTGCGCAAACCAGCTTGTTCGCCCAAGGCGGCGTACAGCCCCGGTGCGGGCGCAACCGGGTAAGCGCTGGCATCAGATTGGGCCAGCGCGTGTTGACCAAAGCAAAGCGCCAAAGCAGCGCAGGCAAGAAGTTTGTTCATGATGGGCTTTCGAGAAATGTGAAGAAAGATGGCAGCTCAACTGGCGGCTCAGAAGCTGCCTTGGGCCGAGAGGTAGAAGCCGGTTTGCTTGCGGTTGGCCGTGGTGGCGGGCACGATCTGGCCCAAGTCCACATAGGCCAGCGTCAGCGAGCTGTGCTTGTTGGGCGTCCAGGCAATGAAGATGTCTTTCCAGTCGCTGGACTTCAAACCGTCGCCCAAGCCCGCCGCTTGGCCTGCGCGTTGCAGGCGGTTGGACATGCTGCGGTACTCCACGCCCACCGCCACATCCTTGCGCAGCAGGTACGCCACCGAGAGTTCGGGTTGCAGCTTCACGCTGTCGTCCGCGCCGCCCAGCGTGGCCCCAAAGCCCAGCAAGCCGTTTTGATTGGCCTTGGTGGCGCGCAAGGTGCCGTTGACCACAATGCCCTGCGCCAAAAACAACTTGGTAGCGCTGACATACACATCGGTGCCGCTGCGCTTGGCTCCAAGCGCGGTCAGCGTGCCATCCAGCCCGCTGGAGTCGAGCGACTTGTGCTGGAAGCCGATGGCGATTTGTGGCATCAGCGTGTCGCTGTCCAGCACCGCATCACCGGCTACGCGCCACTTGGCCCCGATGATGGTTTGCTTCAAATGCAGCCCCGGCAAACCCAAGCCCGTCCCGGTCACGCCGGTGTCGAAATTTTGCTGCGCCAGCGACAGTTCCACCCGGTCGTGAATGCCCACCGCTGCGCCGATCACGTTCAGGCCGTAGTCTTGGGTATGAGCGCGGCTGACGAAGGCGCTCACGCCGAGTTCGCCCTCAGTCGCGCCACTGCCGATGACGGCCCACGGCGTCAAACCGCCGCCCGCCGCGCCTTCAATGGTGCTGACCCCGCTGGTCAAGAGCAGCTTGCCGGTGTCGGCGTGGGCCGCCGTGGCGCACAGCGTGGCCGCCAGTGCGGCAGCGCAAGTCAGCCGATGCAAGGCGGGGTGGAGGCGGTGTGAAACATGGTTCATGGCAGACAGTCCTGTGAAGTGAGATGGCAAAAAACGGATCGCTCACCTTGGAATACGCAGCGCCTGCCGGACTGGATTCAAAAATCTGCCAAAACCCTGTCAGCCTGAGGGTTTCAGGGTGTGACGATGCGCGCCACTCACCGTTTGGGGGCGGTTGTCTATGGGGGTCAACCGGGTGCGTGGCGTACAAAGCCAGTGTTAGACTGCCTTGCAAATTTGGAGGTCACCATGGCAAATTTACTTGCAGAAAATGATTTTGAAACAGCCGCATTCTTGTTGCAGTGCGATGTCGCTGCTATCAAGGCAGTATCTGAAGTTGAAACTGCGGGCAGCAGCATGTTGCCTGATGGCCGCGCCAAAATTTTGTTTGAAGGCCATATTTTTTACAGTCGCACCAAAGGTGCTTATGCCACCAGTCACCCCACCATTTGTTATAAAACTTGGACTACCAAGTTTTATAAAGGTGGCGCAGGAGAATACAACCGCTTGGCAGAAGCTGAAAAATTGAACTGGGCTGCCGCTCGCATGTCGGCCAGCTACGGTAAATTCCAAATCATGGGATTTAACTTTGCCTTATGCGGCTACAACTCGGTTGATGATTTTTATGAAGCCATGCAAACCGGCGAAGTCGCCCAGTTACAGGCATTTTGTGAGTATGTGAAACATACTGGCTTGGACGACGAGTTGCGCGAACAACGCTGGACAGATTTCGCCAAAAAATACAACGGCCCTGAATACTGGAAAAACAGCTACGACAAAAAACTGCAAGCCGCTTACGCCAAGTACTCGGGCTGAGGCGCAGCACGCGCCAGCGCCCCTGCTTCAGCGGGGCGGCAAGCTGTCCAGCGGGAACAGCTCCAGCGGCGTGCCCGCCCACGGTGCCATCGGCGCTGCGGGCGCGTCCAGTGTCCCGGCGCGCACCAGCGAGCCCACCCGCACCCCCAGCAGCCGCAGCTTGCGGCTCAAGTCCACACGCTTCAGGCATTGCCCGGCCACACGGCGAATCTGCGCTGCATCGGCGGTGGCTTGCGGTTCGGTGTGGTCGCGGGTCACGCTCTTGAAGTCGTCGTAACGTAGCTTGATGCCTATGGTTTTGCCCACGTAGCCCTTGGCCGCCAAATCAGCGGCGACTTGCTGGCACAGCCGAGTGAAGATCGCACCCAGCTCGGCTTTGTCATGCACGGCGTGCAAATCGCGCTCAAAGGTGGTTTCGCGGCTCATGCTGACGGGCTCGCTCTCGGTGCTGAGCGGGCTGTCGTCGCGGCCCCACGCCACCGCGTGCAGCCACGCACCGTGGTTGCGTCCGAACTGGCGCATCAGCCAAATCCGGTCGCGCGCGGCCAGTTCGGCGATGGTGTGGATGCCGCGTTCCGCCAGCCGCGCTTCAGCTTTGGGGCCAATGCCGTTGATCTTGCGACACGGCAGCGGCCAGATCAGCGTTTGCACATCCTCAGGCTGCACGATGGATATGCCGTTGGGCTTGTTGAACTCGCTGGCCATCTTGGCGATGAGCTTGTTGGGCGCGACGCCTATCGAACAGGTCAGCCCCGTCGCCTGGAAGATGCTCTTTTGAATCAGCCGCGCCAGCACCCGCCCGCCTTCGCGCTGGCCGCCGGGCACGTCGGTGAAGTCAATGTAGACCTCGTCCACGCCCCGGTCTTCCACCACGGGCGCGATCTCGCGGATCAGCGCCTTGAAGCGGCGCGAGTAGCCGCGCACCCGCTCAAAGTCCACTGGCAGCAAGATGGCGTCGGGGCAGAGCTTGGCCGCCTTCATCAGCCCCATCGCCGAGCCCACGCCAAACTGCCGCGCCGCATAAGTGGCCGTGGTGATGACGCCGCGCCCGGTGTAGCCCGCCAGACGCGGGAAGGCGGCCAGCGGCACGTCGGCCAGATCATTCGTCGTCCAATCCCGATCCGGGTGCAGCTCGCGGGCACGCGCCAGCAAATCATCCTCGCGCCGCCGCCCGCCACCGATCACCACCGGCAGCCCTTGGAGCTGCGGATAGCGCAGCAGCTCCACCGACGCATAAAACGCATCCATGTCCAGATGGGCAATGCGGCGGGGCGGGCGTGGCAGCGCGGTCTGTGGATGGGGCGGTGTGGGCGAAATCGACGAGGTCACGCGGCAAGGATAGCGCGGTGACGGCCTGAAGAATTCCCTGTCTTTTGCGGCATCATGGCGTATCGAACAACCCGCAGGAGCCGCTATGCAAAAACGCCATTTCCTCTCCGCTGCCGCTTTGGGCGGTTTGACTTTGAGCCACTCGGCGCAGGCCGAAGCGCTGGCCAAGCGCCCCGTCGGGCCGGGTTTGCTGACGGTGACGGGCGCTATCAGCCGCAGCAACCGAGGCGCGCTGAACCCGGCGCTTGATCAAATGATGGTCAAGCAAAAGCTGAGTTTTGACCGTGCCTATGTGTTCGACTTTGCCGCGCTGCTGGCACTGCCCGCCATCAATTTGCGCCCCACGCTGGAGTACGACGCCAAGCCGCACGGCCTGCGCGGCCCGCTGTTGGCCGATGTGGCCAAAGCGGCGGGCGCGGCAGAGCACGCCAAGTTGCTGCTGCGTGCGGTCGATGGTTACGCAGTGGTGCTGACGCTGGCCGATGCGCGCAAGTACCGCTACATCGTCGCCACCCACTTGGACGACGCGCCGATGCCGCTGGGCGGCCTGGGGCCGCTGTGGGCGGTGTACGAGCCCGAACATTACCCCGACATGGCCGCCAAGCCGCTGACCGAGCGCTTCGCGCTGTGCCCTTGGGGGCTGTATCACGTTGAGGTGCAGCCGCCCGCAGCGGCTTGAGCGGCACGGCGAGCTGCGAATCAGGCCGGGAAAGTGCCCGGCAGCAAGATGCTCTTGTCCACCGTCTCGACCTTGGTGTGGCCGCAAAATGCCATCGTCAAATCGAGCTCTTTGTGGATGATTTCCAGCGCCTTGGTCACGCCAGCCTCGCCCATCGCGCCCAAGCCGTACAGGAATGCGCGGCCAATGTAGGTGCCGCGTGCGCCCAAAGCGCGGGCTTTGAGCACGTCTTGGCCGCTGCGAATCCCGCTGTCCATGTGTACTTCAATTTGCGAGCCCACCGCATCCACAATGCCGGGCAGGGCGCGGATGCTGGATTCGGCCCCGTCCAACTGGCGGCCACCGTGGTTGCTGACGATCAGCGCGTCCGCGCCGGATCGCACCGCCAGCTTGGCGTCTTCCACGTCTTGAATGCCCTTCAAAATCAGCTTGCCGCCCCAGCGCTTTTTGATCCATTCCACGTCGCCCCAGTTCAGGCCGGGGTCGAACTGCTTGGCCGTCCATTCTGACAAGCTGCCCATGTTGTCCACGCCCTGGACGTGGCCGACGATGTTGCCGAACTGGCGGCGCGGCGTGCCCAGCATGCCCAGCGCCCAACGCGGCTTGGTAGCAATGTTGATGATGTTGGGCAAGGTGAGCTTGGGCGGTGCCGACAGGCCGTTCTTCAAGTCCTTGTGGCGCTGTCCTAGGATTTGCAAATCCAGCGTCAGCACCAGCGCGCCGCAATTGGCCGCCTTGGCGCGGTCGATCAGGCGCTCGATAAAGGCGCGATCCTTCATCACGTAGAGCTGGAACCAAAACCCTTCGCCCGCGTGCTGGGCCACGTCCTCAATCGAGCAAATGCTCATGGTCGAAAGCGTGAACGGGATGCCGAATTTCTTGGCCGCGCGCGCCGCCAAAATTTCGCCATCGGCGTGCTGCATGCCGGTCAGGCCCGTGGGCGCAATCGCCACCGGCATCGCCACCTTTTGGCCGACCATCGTGGTGGCGGTGGATCGGTTTTCCATGTTCACCGCTACGCGCTGGCGCAGCTTGATGCTTTGGAAGTCGGCCTCGTTGGCGCGGTAGGTGCTCTGCGTCCAGCTGCCGGAGTCGGCGTAGTCGTAGAACATGCGGGGCACGCGCTTTTGGGCCAGAACGCGCAGGTCTTCGATGGTGGTGATCACGGGCATGGGGTGTCTCTTTCGGTGTGGGGACGAGTGGCGGTGATGGTAGTGAGCGGCCCGCGCCGTGGGCGTGAATTTCAGGTTTTGCAGTTTGAAATTATTGGCGGCAGCCTGCAAGCCCCAATAATCGGCGCTCCTTCTCATCGCTTTTTTGCCCCCACCATGCACGCCAACCAAGCCACCATCAACCAGCTCTACGAAGCCTTCGCCCGGCTCGACCCCGAGGCCATGAGCGCCTGCTATGCCGACAACGCCACCTTTGAAGACGAGGCGTTTTTGCTGTCGGGCCGACGCGAGGTGACGGGCATGTGGCACATGCTGTGCCGCGCCGCGCAAGCTGGTGGCCGCGCCGATTGGCGCTTGCAATGGCGCGATGTGGTTGCCGATGAGGAGCGGCGCGGCTGGGCGAATTGGGAAGCGCATTACCGCTTCGGAGCCACCGGGCGCATGGTTCACAACCAAGTTGAAGCCCGCTTCACCTTTGATGAGCAAGGCCGCATCCTGACGCACCTAGACCGCTTCAACTTCTGGCGCTGGTCGTGGCAAGCGATGGGCGTGCCCGGCGGCCTGCTGGGCTGGTCGCCCATGTTCCGCACCCAAGTGCGCAAACAAGCACTGGCGAATCTGGAGAAGTTTTTGGCGCAGAACCCGCAGTTGGGCTCGTCCTGAGCGCAGCGGCGGCGCTTACTTTGCGGTTGCCTTGACACCCGCCCCGCGCACCTCGACCCGCACTTCATCCAACACCTGCCCGTTCGCGTCTAGCAAAGCGATGCGGTGTCGTCCGGGCCAAGGCAGCCAGGCGGTGTTGCTGGGCTCGCTGGCGGCGCTGCGGTGGTTGGCATGGCTGGCGGGTGCGGGCAGGGGTTTGCCGTCGATGCTCCAGCGGGCGTTGGGCTGGTCGCTGCTGAGTTGCACGCGCTGGCGGCTGGGGGGGATGTCGGGGTCTAGGGCCAGGATGGTGCCGTTGGCCGGGGCGGTGATGCGGCCTGGGTTGTTGTTGGTGGCGGCGGGCGGCAGGTTGAATTGCGCTTGGGCGGTGCCGGGCAAGAACCATTCGTCGCGGGCGGCTTCTAGCGCCGGGCTGTTGGGGCCTGCCCCCGTCGGGCCGAACTGCACGCGCTGGCGGATCAGTCCGGCGGGCGGCGTGGGGGCGCGGCTGGGGGTGTTGCGGTGCAAATACTGCATCACGGCGGCCCAGATCGGGGCTGCGCCGCTGGTGCCGCTGACGTCGTGCATGGCGTCGCCGCTGGCGTTGCCGACCCACACGCCCACGGTGTAGCGGGCTGACCAGCCCACGGCCCAGTTGTCGCGCATGTCTTTGCTGGTGCCGGTTTTGACCGCCGTCCAAAAGCGCGTGGCCAGCACGCTGTCCGGGCCAAAGGTGCGCACGCGCGCGTTGGCGTCGCTCAGGATGTCGCCGATGACGAAGGCGGCGCGCGGGTCGATGGCGACGGTGGTCGTTGCCGTTGCTGCCGCCGGACTGGCGCTGGCCGGGCGACTGAACAGCGCCGGGGCCACCGGGCTGTAGCGCCCGCCGTTGGCCAAGGCGCGGTAGGCGTTGGTCAGGGCCAGCAGCGGCACTTCGGCGCTGCCCAGCGCGAGGCTATAGCCGTAGAAGTCGCCGGTTTCCTTCAGCGGCAAACCCAGGGCGCGCAACTGGCGGGCAAACGCTTCGGGGCTGACCATGACCAGCGTGCGCACCGCAGGCACGTTGAGCGACGCGGCCAGCGCGGTGCGCGCCGAGACCCAGCCTTTGAACTGGTGGTCGTAGTTCTGCGGGATGTACAGGCCGTTGGCGGTGGCCAGTTGCGCGGGCGCGTCGTTCAGCAGCGACGCCGCCGTCAGCCGCTGCTCGGCCAGGGCCTGCGCGTACAGCAGTGGCTTGAGCGTGGAGCCGGGCTGGCGCGCGGCCAGCACGCCATCAACCTCCGCTGCGTCGCTCAACTCGCCCGACGAGCCGACCCAGGCCAGCACCTCGCCGCTGGCGTTGTCCAGCACCACCAGCGCGCCGTCTTCGACATTGCGGCCTTGCAGCTCGCGCAGGTGGCGTTGCAGCGTGTCCAGCGCAAAGCGTTGCAGCGGCGCGGACAGGCTGGAGCGCAAGCTGCCCGCCGCGCTGGTCGATGTGATGGCAGATGTGCCCGTCGCCGCACTGCGGCTTTGTGCAAGCACGCGCCGCGCCCAGTGCGGGGCCACGCCCTGGCTGGCGCTGTAGTCGCGCCGTTGCAGCGCGTTGCCGACGTAGCTGTCCAGCCCGGTGCAGTCGGCAGCGACGGGCGGGCTGGCAGGTTTAGCCGACGTTGGGGCTGGCGCTTGCAGCGCCCGCAGCACCCCGCAAGCGCGTTGCGCCACCTTGGCCGGGCTGGCGTTGGGCGCGCGCACCAGGGCGACGGCGACGGCAGCCTCGCGCTCGTCCAGGCCGTGGGCGGCTTTGCCAAACAGGGTACGACTCATGGCGTCCAGCCCGACCAGCTCGCCGCGAAACGGCACGAGGTTGAGGTAAGCCTCCAAAACCTGATCCTTGCGCCAGCGCCGCTCCAGCACCTGCGCTGCCACCGTCTGCCCCAGCTTTTGCACCACGCTGCGCCCGCCCGCACCGGCACGCCAGTCGCCATCCAACAGCCCGGCCAGTTGCATGGTCAGGGTCGAAGCGCCTCGGGTGCGGCTGTTCCACACATTGCCCCAGGCCGCCGCCGACACAGCGCGCCAGTCCACCCCGCTGTGCTCGTAAAAGCGCTTGTCTTCCGACAGCACCAACGCCGTGCGCAGCGCGGGCGACACCTCGGCCAAACCCACCCACTGCCCGCGCCGCACGCTGGCATCGGTGCGCAGCCGCTGCACCAGCTCGCCCTGCCGATCCAAGATCAGCGTGTCCGACGGCCTGAAATCGGCGCGCACCTCGTCAAAGCTGGGCAGAGCGTGGGCACAAGGCGTTGCGGCAATAAGCGCGAGCGCCATGACGCACATCCGTAAGACTGGGCTGCGCATGTTCAGGTCGCCCCGGTGTCAGATCGGGTTTGCCGTGCTTGGACGATGTAGCTCAGGCCATATTGGTCGAGCAACTGCTGCACCACCCGGGCTTGCAAGTCGTCTTTGCGTGCTTTCAATGGGTCACGATCAGGGCGCGAGGCCAACTGATTTTTGACATGGATGAAGCGGTGGGGCATCGGAGCGTGCAGCGTGGCCATTTGGCCGCTGGTGGCGACCACCATCTGGCTGAAGCGCCCGCTATCCAGCAACGCTTGCCCGCTGGGGATTTGCACGGCCCAAAAATCGTCTTCAAACGCGGACACCCGCAGCGGGTGCGGGTCGGTGCCTGCGCGGCTGTGGGCCGGGCGGCGCACCACATCGATCTCAAAGCCCGAGGCGTTGACGGCGGTGTACTTTTGGTCATCGCGCAGCATGAAGGTCTTGTCGGCCTTTTGGAAAATTCCCAGCAGCGATGAATCGAGCCGCTGCATGGTGGTGGCGAAACGCAGGCGTTTGCGGGTGTCCAGCAGCAAGTCGATGTCTTGGGTGGCGGTGGCTTCGGTCTGCACCCGCACGCCGCAAGCGGTTTCGTAGGCGTACAGCGCGTGGGTGCCCACCGTCAAAAAGTGGTCGGCCAGCCCGGCTTGGGCCAAGGCGTTGAGCGTATCGACCACCACGTTGGGTACCCGTCCCACGCGCAGGGCGCGGTTCAGGCGCACATGCTGTTGCACGGCAAGCCGAAGTTGCTGTTGACGAGATTGGGCAGCGGCCTTGCGGGCCATGAAGCGTTCGTAGATGTCGGTGTTGTGCTGCGACTCCGGCCCCATCGATGTTTGCGCGCCTGAGGCTGCCACCCGAATCAAGTAGCGCCGCCCATCTTGAGTGCGCCACATCATTGAACCGCGCACCTCCTTGGCGGCACGTTCTGCACTTTGCAGTGCGCGCCAAGCGGCTTCGGCATCAATGTACTGCCGTGTTTGCGCCTCGGAGAGTTCGGCAAAACCAAAGTTTTCAGAGTCTTTTTGCATTTTTGCCTTTTACTCTGAAAACCCTTATGAATCAACGATCTGAAATCGCCAAACTGGCTCACTTTGCCGCCCCCACCTTCACCCTTGCATTCGGCGCTTCGCCAAACATCTCCGGCGCGTACATCGCCTCGACCCGCGTGGGCGGCAAGGCGAAGTCGCCGACGTTGTTCAGGCGCAGGGTGTATTCGAGTTTGACGACGCCTTTGGGCAGGTATTCGTAGTAGCTGCGGAAGGACTCGAAGC
>CALMOI010000125.1 GCA_937871735.1 uncultured Comamonadaceae bacterium | reverse complement strand
TCAGCATGTTGTTCGGTGGTCGGATTGCTGAAGAAGTCTTCATGCACCAAATGACCACTGGTGCCAGTAATGACTTTGAGCGTGCCACGCACATCGCCCGCGACATGGTGATGCGCTACGGCATGACCGATGCGCTGGGCCCCATCGTTTACGCTGAAAACGAAGGCGAAGTGTTCTTGGGCCGCTCGGTCACCAAGACCACCAACATGAGCGAGTCCACCATGCAAAAGGTGGACGCTGAAGTACGCCGCATCATTGATGACCAATACAACTTGGCCCGCAGCTTGATCGAAGAGCACAGCAGCAAAATGCACGCGATGGCCAAGGCTTTGCTGGATTGGGAAACCATTGATTCCGATCAGTTGGATGACATCATGGCGGGCCGCGAACCCCGCCCGCCCAAAGACTGGACTCCGCGTACCCCTTCCGCTGGTGGCGGCAGTGGCAGCGGTGGCGCTCCTGCGGTCAAGGTGGAGCCCGCTTCTACCGCTGCTTGATGCGCGGTATCGCTAGGTGGCGCTGATTGCGTCACCTCATCTACACGGGGCCATGTGCCCCGTTTTTTCATGCTGCACATGTTTTGGCAAACCACACGTTTTCGCATTGATTTGAGCTCGCCCAAGGTGATGGGCATCGTCAATGTCACGCCCGACTCTTTTTCTGATGGTGGGCGGCACGACAGCGCCTTCAAAGCACTCCGGCATTGCGAGCAGCTGCTGCGCGATGGCGCGGACATTTTGGACATCGGCGGCGAGTCCACCCGTCCCGGCTCACCTGCGGTGCCGCTGGCCGAGGAGCTGGCTCGCGTGCTGCCTTTGGTGCGCGAGGCGGTCAAGCTGCAAATGCCTATCTCGGTTGACACTTACAAGCCTGAAGTCATGCAGGCGGTGCTTGATGTGGGGGCGGACATCATCAACGACGTGTGGGCTCTGCGTCAGCCGGGTGCGGTAGAAGTGATAGTGGCGCATCCAACTTGCGGTGTCTGCCTGATGCACATGCACCGCGACCCGCAAACTATGCAAAGCGCACCCATGAGCGGTGTCGTATTGCCTCAGGTTGTGCAGTTTTTGACAGATGCAGCGAGCCAATTGCGCAGCCGTGGTGTGGATGCCGAACGGTTGGTGCTGGATCCCGGCATCGGATTTGGCAAAACTGTGGCGCAAAACTTCAGCTTGCTGGCGGGGCAGGGGGCTTTGCTTGCTACTGGCTATCCGGTGCTGGCGGGATGGTCGCGTAAATCTTCACTGGGCGCGGTGACGCAGCATCAAGGCGCAGTGCCTGAACCGGCTGACCGCAAGGCAGCCAGCGTGGCGGCGGCGCTGCTTGCGGTGGATCGGGGCGCGCGCGTGGTGCGGGTTCACGATGTGCGGGAGACGGTGCAAGCATTGCAAGTTTGGCAAGCTATGCAGGCGAGTGCGCTGACAGCCTGAATTGAAAAACAGTACAACGGAGAAATTGAATGAGTCGAAAATACTTTGGCACGGATGGCATACGCGGCACGGTAGGCCAAGCGCCGATCACGCCAGACTTCATCTTGCGATTGGCCCATGCGGTGGGTCGCGTGCTCAAGCAGCAGCGTCCACATCCCGTGGTGCTGATTGGTAAAGACACTCGCATCTCGGGCTACATGCTGGAAAGCGCACTCGAATCAGGCTTCAACTCCGCCGGGGTGGATGTGGTGTTGTTAGGCCCTGTGCCAACTCCCGCCGTGGCGTATTTGACGCGAGCATTGCGCGCAGATTTGGGCGTGGTCATCAGCGCCAGCCACAACCCGTTTGCCGACAACGGCATCAAGTTTTTCAGCGCTCAAGGTACCAAGCTGCCCGATGCGTGGGAAGCCCAGGTCGAAGCTGCCTTGGAAGATGCTCCTGTCTGGGCCAGCTCTGCTGACTTAGGTAAAGCGCGCCGGCTCGACGATGCAGCGGGTCGCTACATTGAATTTTGCAAGAGCACGTTCAACCATGAGCTGACCTTGCGTGGTCTGAAAATCGTTGTCGATGCCGCTCATGGCGCTGCGTACCAGATCGCGCCCAAGGTGTTTCATGAACTGGGTGCGGAAGTGATTGCTATCGGTTGTGCGCCAGACGGCTTGAACATCAACCACAACGTGGGCGCGACGCACCCACAGGCGCTGGTGGCTGCCGTGCAAGCACATCAAGCCGATTACGGCGTGGCGCTGGATGGCGATGCTGACCGCTTGCAATTGGTGGATGCGCAAGGTCGTCTCTACAACGGCGACGAGTTGCTGTACTTGATGGTGACTGAGCGCTTGGCGCGTGGCGAAACCGTGCCGGGGTGTGTCGGCACCTTGATGACCAACAAGGCCGTCGAGCTGGCGTTGAAGGCACGCGGCGTGCCGCTGATTCGGGCCAAAGTCGGTGATCGTTACGTGTTGGAAGAATTACACCGCAACCACTGGTTGTTGGGCGGTGAAGGTTCGGGTCATTTGCTGGCGCTGGACAAACACACCACGGGCGATGGTTTGGTTAGCGCATTGCAAGTGTTGCAAGCTTGCGTTGGCAGCGGCAAGACCATGTCCGAGTTGCTTGAGGGTGTTACTTTGTTTCCACAAACCCTGCTGAATGTGCGCATGCAAGCCGGGCAGGATTGGCGTAATAACAGTTCATTGGCTGAAGCCACCCAAGAGGTCGAAGCGGAACTCGGCAATAGCGGTCGGGTGTTGATTCGTGCCAGTGGCACCGAACCCGTGCTGCGCGTGATGGTTGAAGCGCGTGATCCCGAGCAGGCGGCAGCTTGCGCTCAACGGCTAGCAAAAACAGTGATGTCGGTTTGAACGGCAGCGTAATGGGGATTACTTCATATAAATCTCTGATGAGGTAAACCCTAGGCCCTGCTGTAATGCAGAAATACTTGTGGCGCGGTCATGCGCTTTAGTGGCACAATCGAAAAGTTTACTAGGCCCTTCCAAGCCGCACAGTCGCATCCGCAAATCGGTTCAGCCGTGTAGCGGGAGGTATTTCAACCAGCTAATGTTCCCTGAAGGGGAGCTGAGGTCAGCGAAACATATATATGAGTGAGACCAACAACGTCTACGCCGCCTATCAAGGCAACACCTATCTCTTCGGAGGCAATGCGCCTTACGTTGAGGAGATGTACGAGAACTATCTGACCAACCCTGGCAGTGTTCCTGATTCATGGCGTGAATACTTTGATGCGCTGCAACACGTTCCCGCTGTGGACGGTAGCAACGCCAAAGATGTACCCCATTTGCCCGTCATCACCGCCTTTGCCCAGCGCGCCAAGGCCGGTGGCACCAAGGTCGTCATGGCCAGTGCCGATGTGGAAATGGGTCGCAAACGCACCGCAGTACAGCAGTTGATCTCTGCTTACCGCAATGTCGGCCAACGCTGGGCCGATCTGGATCCTCTGAAGCGTACTGAGCGCCCGAGCATCCCCGAACTCGAACCGTCTTTTTACGGCTTCACCGATGCCGACCAAGAAACCGTGTTCGACACCAGCAACACCTTCTTCGGCAAAGACCGGATGAGCCTGCGTGAGCTGCTCAATGCGCTGCGCGAAACCTACTGCGGTACTTTGGGTGCCGAGTACATGTACACCAGCGATCAAGCGCAAAAACGCTGGTGGCAACAAAAGCTGGAAAGCATTCGCAGCAAAGCCAATTTCACCGCTGAAAAGAAAAAAGCGATTTTGAATCGTTTGACAGCAGCTGAAGGCTTGGAGCGTTTCCTCCATACCAAATATGTGGGTCAAAAGCGTTTCTCATTAGAAGGTGGTGAAAGTTTCATCGCTGCAATGGACGAGTTGATTCAATGCGCTGGCGCTAAAGGCGTGCAAGAAATCGTGATCGGCATGGCCCACCGGGGCCGTTTGAATGTGCTGGTTAATACCATGGGCAAAATGCCCAAGGATTTGTTTGCTGAGTTTGATCACACCGCTCCTGAAGATCTGCCCGCTGGTGACGTGAAATATCACC
>CALMOI010000124.1 GCA_937871735.1 uncultured Comamonadaceae bacterium | reverse complement strand
TTTGGTGCTGATCGCTGCGGGTGCTTGGGAATGGGCGTGCCTCAACGGCTGTGGGTTTGTGCCTGCGCTGCTGTGGGGCGGGGCTTGTGTGGGGTTGTGCGCGGCCAGTTGGTGGTTGGGCGCGCTTGTCATGCCATTGCCGCTGTTGTGGGGTGCTGCCGGTGGTGCGTGGGTGCTCGGGGCGGCTGCTTTGCTGTACCGGGGCGTTCCGGGTTGGCCTGGTGTGCCTCGGGCGCTGCGTTTGGTGGGTGGCTTGCTTGCGCTGTGGTTGGCGTGGTTGGCGGTTGCCCAAGCTCGCGTGTTGGGTGTGAATTTCTTGCTGTCGGTGCTGACCTTGGTTTGGATGGCCGACATCGCTGCTTACTTCACGGGCCGCCGTTTTGGCGGACGTTACAGCCGTCGTAAACTGGCCGCTGCCATCAGCCCCGGCAAAAGCTGGGAAGGTGTCTGGGGCGGCATGACGGGCGTGTTGATTTTGGCGCTGTGCTGGGTCGCGGCTGATGCTGCAACGCAAGCCACCGTGCCCAGTCTGTACACCCGCTTGGCCCACGCCAGCCCGGTGCTGCTGGTGATCGCTGTCGTGTTTTTGGCGGCGATGAGCGTAGCGGGCGACTTGGTCGAATCCCTCATCAAGCGCAGTGCGGGTGTGAAAGACAGCAGCGGCTTGCTGCCCGGTCATGGCGGCGTGCTGGATCGGGTGGATGCACTGCTGCCCACGTTGCCCTTGGCCATGATGCTGGTGTCGTGGGGAGCTTGACGAGATGAACATGAAACAACGCATCACCGTGCTGGGTTCTACCGGCTCCATCGGGGTCAACACGCTGGTCATGATCGCCCGTCACCCTGATCAATTTGAAGTTTTCGCCCTGAGCGCCGCCTCCAAGGTCGATGCGCTTCTGGCCCAGTGCGCTCAGTTTCAGCCGCGCTATGCCGTGATGGTGGATGTGGACTGCGCCCGGCTGCTGGCCGACCAAGTGCGAGCCCACGGCTGGGCCACCGAAGTGTTGGCCGGGCCACAGGCGCTGGAGCTGATCGCAGCCCACGAATCTGTCGATGCCGTCATGGCCTCCATCGTGGGCGCTGCGGGCTTGGCCCCGTGCTTGGCTGCCGCCCGTGCGGGCAAGCGATTGCTGCTGGCCAACAAAGAAGCCTTGGTCGTCGGTGGCGAGGTGTTTTTGTCCGCCGTGCAAACGGGCGGCGCCACGCTGCTGCCCATCGACAGCGAACACTCCGCCATCTTCCAATCCTTGCCTGACGACGTGAGTTCTTGGTCACGCCGTATCGACAAAATCATCTTGAC
>CALMOI010000123.1 GCA_937871735.1 uncultured Comamonadaceae bacterium | reverse complement strand
GGCATCCAGGTCTTTGTCGAAGGCAATCAAGCGCCCATCAGGCGAGAGCTGCGACAAAATCAGCCGCGAGTGGCCGCCGCGCCCGAAAGTGGCATCGACATAAGCCGCATCAGGCCGTGTGACCAAGGCCGAGACCGCCTCGTCCAGTAAAACGGTGGTGTGTTGGCCAGCCGCCGTTGGGGCGTTCAGACCCTGCACAAAAACTCCTGAAGACACCGTTGGTTCCTTTGATTCAGCCGCAATCGAGCGCGTGGCCGCCACTTTGTACCGCCCGATTGCAAGATTCGGCACTGTAGCAGGAAAAGCCCGCCCCACTGATGTGGTAACGGGCATCTTTTCCAATGAAATCAATGGGTTATAAAATATTGGTGCAGCGCAACAAAGCAAAAATTTGTTTCACTGCGCTCAGACTTTTAGCGCATTGATTCCTATTTCTTACAAGATGAAGCGCGACAAATCCTCGTCTTGGCTCAGGGCCTGCAAGCGCGCATCGACATAAGCAGCATCAATGTGGATGGTCTGCCCCGCCAAGCCGCTGGCATCAAAACTGACATCGTCAAGCAAGCGCTCCATCACCGTAGACAGTCGGCGCGCACCGATGTTTTCAGTGCGTTCGTTGACTTCATAGGCAATCGAAGCCAGTCGGGTGATGCCTTCGGGCGTGAATTCCAGCGTCACTTGCTCGGTGGCCAGCAGCGCTTGGTACTGGCGCACCAGCGAGGCATGGGTTTGCACCAAAATCGCCTCGAAGTCTTGCACCGACAGCGATTGCAGTTCCACCCGAATCGGGAAGCGCCCTTGCAGCTCAGGAATCAAATCGCTGGGTTTAGCCAAGTGAAACGCGCCCGACGCGATGAACAAAATGTGATCGGTGCGGATCATGCCGTACTTGGTGCTGACCGTGGTGCCTTCCACCAGCGGCAACAAATCACGCTGCACGCCTTGGCGCGAGACTTCTGCGCCCTGCCCTTCGCTGCGCGAAGCCACTTTGTCGATTTCATCAATGAAGACGATGCCGTTTTGCTCAGCGTTGTGCAGCGCGCGGGCTTTGAGCTCGTCTTCGTTGACCAGCTTGCCGGCTTCTTCTTCGGTCAGCAGCTTCATGGCTTCGCTGATTTTGAGGCGGCGCTTGCTGCGCTTACCTTGCCCGGCTTGGCTGAACAGGCCGCGCAATTGCTCGGCCATTTCTTCCATGCCAGCGGGGCCCATCACTTCGAGCGTGGGCTTGGGATCAGCCACATCCAGCTCAACTTCTTTGTCATTCAACTGGCCTTCGCGCAGTTTTTTGCGGAAGGCTTGGCGGGCGGCGCTGTCAGCCGCCGGGGCAGCCGCAGGCGCGGGCGTGACAAAGTCGCTGGCTGCGGCCTGACGCGGCGGCGGAATCAAGATGTCCAAAATGCGCTCTTCGGCGGCATCTTCGGCGCGCACGCGCAGCTTGGCGATTTCCGCCTCGCGGGTTTGCTTGACGGCAATTTCAGCCAAGTCACGGATGATGGAATCCACATCCTTGCCCACGTAGCCCACTTCGGTGAACTTGGTGGCTTCAACTTTGATGAAGGGCGCATCCGCCAGCCGAGCCAGACGGCGGGCAATTTCGGTCTTGCCGACGCCGGTCGGGCCGATCATCAAAATGTTTTTGGGCGTGATTTCGGGGCGCAGCTTGTCGTCCACTTGCTGACGACGCCAGCGGTTGCGCAGCGCGATGGCCACGGCGCGTTTGGCCTGGGCCTGACCGACGATGTGGCGGTCGAGTTCGGAAACAATTTCCTGGGGGGTCATGGCAGACATGGGCAATCCTGTTTCAGTCCAGGGTCTCGATGGTGTGGTTCATGTTGGTGTAAATGCACAGCTCACCGGCAATTTCCAGCGACTTTTTCACAATGTCGCGGGCTGACAGCTCGGTGTTCTCTAGCATGGCGCGGGCCGCCGCTTGGGCATAAGCGCCACCGGAGCCAATGGACACGATGCCATGCTCCGGCTCTAGCACATCGCCATTGCCAGTGATGATGAGCGAGGCTTCGCGATCGGCCACGGCGAGCATGGCTTCAAGGCGGCGCAGCACGCGGTCGGTGCGCCAGTCTTTGGTCAGCTCGATGGCGGCGCGCACCAAGTGGCCTTGGTGTTTTTCCAGCTTGGCTTCAAAGCGCTCAAACAGGGTGAAAGCGTCGGCGGTAGCGCCTGCAAATCCCGCCAGCACTTTGCCGTGATGCAGCTTACGCACTTTGCGCGCCGTGCCTTTGACGACGATATTGCCGAGAGTCACTTGTCCGTCGCCGCCAATGGCGATCTGCACACCCTGCGGCGTGTTGCGACGCACGCTGATGATGGTGGTACCGTGAAATTGTTCCATGATGCAAAAAAAGAAAAGAGGCTGCGCCGCAGGCCAACAGGCCACGGCTCACAGCCCCGAAGAAAAGTGTGATCAGTCGGTGCGAACCACCACGCGAGACAAATCGCTGATACCGATCACATTGAAAAAGCCTGCAATCAGGCGATGTACATCCTTGAACTGCACTTGTCGGCCTTGGGTGTGCAGCGCTGACACCCAGTTGAGCAAGGTGCCCGCAGCGGCAAAGTCCACCCGAATCAGCTTGGCGCATGACAGCGTCAAGTGATCAGAACCGGCAAACTTAGCTTCCAAAGTTTGCAGCGTGGTGGTGACATCGCCCGCAATGGAGCCCGATAACTCCACCACCATCGGAGGCAACAACAATGAGTCGATGTTGGTGGTATGGAAATCAGAGTGCAACGACTCCCGTGACATCTGCGGGGCAAAATCCATAGGGCCACCAATGATCGTGACGGGGCCGCCGCGATCTACGCTGTCTGATGACGCCATCTTGCAGATGCAACGAGGCTTTTCCCAAGAGGGAGGAGAGACTTCGTAGGTCACGCAATAGTTGAGGGCCGTGAGCTCAAAGTCATCCATGCATGACATCACTCGCAGCAGCGCCAGACGGGCATGCCACCAATCAGGGGAAACGGTCGGATCGCCTGAAGGTGCCCCGTCTGCCAAGACTTGCTCTAAACGATCACCTGCGGTGAGGTTGATCTCCACAGGCTGATCGGCCCAGTTGCTGAACATCTGCGTCAATTGAGGCACAACGGCGGGCTCTAGCGTCGACAGCCGCGTCCAATCCAATCGCCACGGGGCAGATGTGCGGGCTAAAACATCACGTAAGTTGCCCAATGCTTTTTGACTGAGCAGCGGAGGGCAAGACCAGTGCGCAGCTTGGGAGCCTGCACTGGCGGGCTGAGCTGCAACCAACTCATCCACCATGTCTGGCATCGAAAACCACTGCGGCGCTGAGCGCTGAAAGCGATTAGCAAAGTCCATCGCAGCCACGTCGAAAGAGGCTTGTCGGCCCGTAGCGCGATGCAAATCAAACAAGGTCAGCCAAGTTTCGACGTGCCCAACCCGAACCCCATTGGGGCTGAGTGCATCCATCAGTCCAGCTTCTGCCCCAGCATCATCGCCATTGGCAAATCGTATGGAGGCTTCTTCTAATTCTGGATCGTGCGCGATTTCACCGACTTCAATGCCAAACGAATTGGTCGGACTGAAGTTGGGGCTACCAGCCAAAGCAAAGCCCAGTTGCGGAGCGGCCACAGGCACTGGCGCGGCTGGCCGAGGGGCGGCCGTTGGTTGCGGTTGATGTGCCACGGACGATGGCAAAGGCGCAGAACGAGGTGCCGTGGTTGCCACAGGTGGCGGCAAATCAGAAATATCTGACCACGACATAGGCTCCAGCATTGGACGCTCAGCGGGCGCATGCAAGGGCGGCAAAGGAGCCAACGCAGGCGGTTGCACCGGGGGCGCAGACCGAGCCGGTGGCGTCGATGTCATTAACGGCGGAACGGTGCGTGAACTCAA
Organism: uncultured Comamonadaceae bacterium; assembly: GCA_937871735.1. Taxonomy (GTDB): domain Bacteria; phylum Pseudomonadota; class Gammaproteobacteria; order Burkholderiales; family Burkholderiaceae_C; genus CALMOI01. The sequence goes on along the minus strand of CALMOI010000123.1, from coordinate 641 downwards.
TGGCCGCCCTGGAACAACCGGCTGGGATGGCAACACGCCGCCCGCAGCAAGTGGCGCACCATTGCCTGCGATGTGCGCAGCTTGAGCCGCATCGCGAGGCTTGCTCTTCCACCACTGCATGGACATCTGCGCTTCAATCTCGTCGATCTTTTTGATCGTGAGGGCGCGTTCGTCGGGCTTAGAAGGCAAGCTGCTTTGGAACAGCGAAGGCCGCAAAGTAGGCGACTGCATGTCAGAAGCTTCCCGCCGACGCAGTTTGCGCAAAATATCGAACTCGCGCTTGCGCACGAAGTCGTTATTTTTCTTGCGCTCAACCATTTCCTTGAGCAGGAGCTTGTTTTGTCCGGCCTCACGCTCTTGCTCGGCTTGATCAAGGTCAGACCAGTTCGTCGCAGGATTGCGAACGAACCTCACCACCTTGGAAAGCAACCCACCGTTTTCGTCTTTGGCCATAGTGCTAGTTTCTCACGACACAGGAAAACGCACTGCGACTTACAGCTTAGTCACCGAACATTTTTTGTTTCAATTCGCGTCGTTGCTGCGCTTCTAGCGACAGTGTTGCGGTGGGGCGGGCCAGCAAACGACCTACGCCGATGGGCTCGCCGGTTTCATCGCAAAAGCCGTAGTCGCCCGCATCAATG
>CALMOI010000122.1 GCA_937871735.1 uncultured Comamonadaceae bacterium | reverse complement strand
TGCCTTGTCGGGGCAACTGCGCGATTGGGAGCTGGAAAATATCTACCCGATTTATCCGCGCTGGTTGCACCGCTACCCCGAGGGCGTGACGCACAACACCGAGCGCCTGTTCAGCCTGCAAGTGCCCGCTGGCACGCCGGTGCAACTGAGCCCGCGTGAGCACACCGCCTACCAGTGGCTGCCGTACCGCGCCGCCGCCGATGCGTGTTACGCCCCCTCCAACGCCGAAGCGATACTGCTGCTGCCGCGCTTTGTAGGCTGAATGCCGCAACTGGTGTAGATTGCCCGGATGACTGCCACATCCGTTTTGCGCATCGCCACCTACAACATCCACAAAGGCGTTCAGGGCATAGGCCCGCGACGACGGCTGGAAATTCACAACCTGGGCCACGCCATTGAGCAGTTCGATGCCGACATCGTCTGCTTGCAAGAGGTGCGCAAATTGCATCGCCGTGAAGCCCAGCACTTTGAGCGCTGGCCCGAGATGCCACAGGCCGACTTCTTGGCCCCCGAAGGCTATGAAGCGGTGTACCGCACCAACGCCATCACCCGTCACGGCGAGCATGGCAACGCGCTGCTGTCACGCTGGCCAGTGCTGGGGCACGGCCATGAAGACATGTCAGACCACCGCTTTGAGCAGCGCGGCTTGCTGCATGTGCAACTGGCCGTGCAAGAGCGCACGGTGCATGTGATCGTGGTGCATCTGGGCTTGATTCCGGCCAGCCGGGTGCGCCAAGCCACGCAACTGGGGCACTACATCGCCCGCGAGGTGCCGCTCGATGCGCCGCTGGTCGTGGCGGGCGACTTCAATGACTGGGGCCAGCAAATCCAGCACATCATGAACAAACAGGGTTTGCGCTCTGCCGACACGCTGCGTTGCCCGACTTACCCATCGCGCTTGCCGGTGGTGCAGCTCGACCACATCTACGCACGCGGGCTGGTGCCGCTGAACTTGCAAGTGCCACGCGGCAAAATTTGGGCGCAAATGTCAGATCATTTGCCGCTGCTGGCGGAGTTTGGCTGGTGACATGACATGAGCCAAGTTGCGCCCCCAACGCCAGACGGCCAGCTGGCCGACAGTGTGGAGCTGTTGGAAGGTGGCCTCGACTATTTTGCGGCGCTGATCAATGCCATTGACCAAGCACAGACCGAAGTCCACCTTGAAACCTACATCTTCGACTTCACGGGCGAAGGTGCCAACGTGGCGCAGGCGCTGGTGCGTGCCGCCCTGCGCGGCATTGCCACCCGCGTGCTGGTGGACGGCGTGGGCACCGACCCACTGCCACCGGTGTGGCAGCAGCGGTTTGAGATTGCAGGCGTGCAGTGGTGCGTGTACGCGCCCTTGGGGCGGCTGGGGCTGCTGATTCCCAGCCGCTGGCGGCGCTTGCACCGCAAGCTGTGCGTGATTGACCAGCGCGTGGCGTTTTGCGGCGGCATCAACATCTTGGATGATCACCACGACCCCAATCACGGCCCGCTGGTGCAACCCCGGTTGGACTTTGCCGTGCGCGCCACGGGGGCGCTGGTGCCGCAGATTCACGCCACGCTCAGCCAGTTGTGGTGGCGCATCCAAGGCGTGCGCCGGGCGGTACGCAGCGTGCGCGAGCACCGGTTTCCGCAAGCGCTGAAAGCCTTGCGCAGCTTGCCGTGGCCGCGCCGTGCCACTCCCGCTGCTGCCAGTCTGAGTACGGGACGTGCATTTTTGCTGCTGCGCGACAACCTGCGCCACCGCAGCCAAATCGAAAAAGCCTACCGCCAAGCGATTGCCCACGCGCGCTCAGACATCTTGATCGCCAACGCTTACTTTCTGCCGGGGCGCAAACTGCGGCGAGCGCTGATTCATGCGGCCCAGCGCGGCGTGAAGGTGCAACTGCTGCTGCAAGGGCGCTACGAATACTTCATGCAGTTCCACGCCGCCCGCCCGGTGTACGGTGCGTTGCTGGCCGCTGGTGTCGAGATTTACGAGTACCGCGCCAGCTTCTTGCACGCCAAGGTGGCGGTGATTGATGCGACCAGCCCGCGCGCTTGGGCCACAGTGGGATCGTCCAACCTAGACCCTTTGAGCCTGCTGCTGGCACGCGAGGCCAACGTGGTGGTGCAAGGCCGCACCTTTGCCATCCACTTGCGCGAGCGATTGCTGCACGCCATCCGCCAAGGCAGCGAGCCGATGCCCGCCCGCAGCTACTTGGAGCGCCCTTGGCAGCAGCGCGTGCTCGATCACGTCGCCTATGGCCTGATGCGGCTGGCGCTGTGGGTGAACGGCTCGCGCTACTGAGCCTCAGTTGAAGAACTTGCCGACGCTGATGAGCGTGCGGTACACACCCCAAGCCAGCGGAATGCCCACCGCCGTCCAGGCCAACACCACCCACAGCACCGGGGTACGGTGGAAGGTCATGGTGACGGGGCCGGATTCCACGGCCACGGCGCGTTCGTGCGCCAAGCGCTTTTCTGCGGCCAGTTCGGCGTCGGTCATGAAGTGCTTGTCGGCCACCGGGCGCACCAGCAGGTTGCAGATCAGGCCGATGACCAGCATGCCGACCAGGATGTACATGGTCTGGTTGTAGACCTGCTCACGCGGAATGCCCAGCCCGAGTTGGTAGTCGCGCATGTAGTTGACCACCACCGGCCCCAGGATGCCCGCCGTGGCCCAGGCGGTGAGTAAGCGGCCATGAATGGCACCGACCATTTGCGTGCCAAACAAGTCGGCCAGATACGCAGGCACGGTGGCAAAGCCGCCGCCGTACATCGACAAGATCACGCAAAACGCCGCCACAAACAGCAGCTTGCTGCCCGCCGCCGCGCTGCCCGGCACGCTGAAGTACAGCACCCCGCCCAGCACGAAGAACACCACATAAGTCAGCTTGCGCCCCAGCTTGTCCGACAGACTGGCCCAGAAAAAGCGCCCGCCAATGTTGAACAGGCTCAGCAGCGCGGTAAAGCCTGCGGCCACGCCAGCGATGGCGGTGAGCTGGGCTTTGTCCAGCTCGCCAAACTTGGCGGATACACCAATCAGCGCGCCGCCAAACACTTCTTGCAGCATGGGGCTGGCCATGCCGATCACACCGATGCCGGCGGACACGTTCATGCACAGCACCATCCACACCAGCCAGAACTGGGGGATGCCCCAGACCTTTTTGACGTGGACATGGCCGTGGGTAATCATGGCGTTGGCGCTCTTGGTGGCCGGTGGCGTCCAGCCGTCAGGCTGCCAGCCGGTGGCGGGCACGCGGTAGCCCAGCGCGCCGCCCATCATGAAGACGAAGTAGATCAGCGCCATGACCACAAAGGTCTGCATCACGCCCACGTCGGTGGGGCTGGCAAAGATCTTCATCAGCTCCGCCGCCAGGGGCCAGCCGATCATGGCCCCGCCGCCAAAGCCCATGATGGCCATGCCGGTAGCCATGCCGCGCCGATCCGGGAACCATTTGATGAGGGTGGACACGGGCGAGATGTAGCCCAGCCCCAGCCCAATGCCGCCGATCACCCCCGAGCCGATCAGCATCAGCCAGAACTGCTGCAGGTAAACGCCCAGCGCCGAGATCAACATGCCGCCGCACCAGCACACGGCGCTGACCACCCCGGCCTTGCGCGGGCCTGCGCGCTCCAACCAGCCGCCCCA
>CALMOI010000121.1 GCA_937871735.1 uncultured Comamonadaceae bacterium | reverse complement strand
TCACGCGCTGAGCCTGTACGCCCACTGCAATCGCACCGACTGCCCCAGTCGCACCTGCGCGCCCACACCAGCTTTGCGCGGCGGTCTTTGAGGCGCATGGCAGCGACTCAGCCGCGCTCCATGGCGCGGCGGTGGCGCTGCACGAACTCTTGGTAGGTGTCGATGCCGCGCAGTTGCAAGATGGTGCTGCGCACAGCCGCTTCCACCAACACGGCAATGTTGCGCCCCGCCACCACCTGAATCACCACTTTGCGCACTGGCACGCCCAAAATATCTTGCGTCAGCGGCTCGTAGGGCAGGCGCTCGTACTCGCGCTCCATGGTTTCGCGGCGCACCAAATGCACGATGAGCTTGAGCCGCATACGGCGGCGCACAGCGGTTTCGCCAAAAATGGCACGAATGTCCAGCAAGCCGATGCCGCGCACTTCCAGCAAGTTTTCGAGCAACTCGGGGCAGCGGCCTTCAATGGTGGTTTGGTTGATGCGGTACAAATCGACCGCGTCATCGGCCACCAAACCGTTGCCGCGCGAGATCAGCTCCAGCCCCAGCTCGCTTTTCCCTAAGCCGGATTCACCCGTGATGAGCACGCCCAAGCCCAAAATGTCCATGAATACGCCGTGCATGGAAGTGCGGTCGGCAAAGTGCTTGGACAGGTAAGCGCGCAGCACGTCAATCACAAACGCTGAGGACTCGCGGGTCGCAAACATGGGGATTTCAGCGCGCTCGCACATTGACAGCAGTGCCGGAGGCGCTTGTTGACCGTCAGCCAGTACCAACACTGGCGGCTCCAAAGTGACGATGCGTGAGATGCGGCGAGCGCAGTCTTCAGGCGTGCCGTTGGTCAGGTAGGCGACTTCACGCTCACCCAGCAGTTGCGCGCGGTAAGGATGGATGTAGTTGAGATAGCCAACCAAATCGGCACCGGAACGGGCTGCACGGATAGCGACCTCGTCGAAGCGGCGCTCGGAAGCACCCAAACCCGCCACCCACTCCCAGCGCAGGGTGGCGCGGTGGTGCTCAAACATGACATCGGCGCTGACCACAGTAGGTTTCATGGCAAATCAGAAGGTCGCCGTGTCATCCAAGCTGCTTGCACCCCAGCAGTCCCCGAGGCGCAATGGACGGGGAAACAGGGCGGGGTTTCAGTGAATCCAGTCGGAGTGGGCGGACTGCCATTTGGCAATCAACCCGTGCAAATTGGCTGCATCAGGCGCAGTTTTGATTTTTTCACGCAAGCTGATATCGCTGAGCAGCTCGGCAATTTCAGACAGGATTTCCAAATGCTTTTGCGTCGCAGCTTCGGGCACCAACAGGAAGATCAGCAAGCCCACGGGCTGCTCGTCGGGTGCATCAAAGCCGATAGGCTGGGCAAGCTGGAACACCGCCGCCATCGGGGATTTAAGTCCCTTGATGCGACCGTGCGGAATCGCCACGCCATGTCCAAGTCCGGTAGACCCCAAGCGCTCGCGGGCAAACAGGCTGTCGGTGATGGTGGCGCGGCTCAAGCCATGGAGGTTTTCAAACAGCAGGCCCACTTCTTCAAAAGCGCGCTTCTTGCTGGTGGCATCAACGCTCACAAGGACTTGTGTGGCAGGAAGGATGGATGCAAGACGGTTCATGGTCGGACAAAAACACATTATGCACTGCGAGCCATAGGCTAATGGATTGCACTCACAGGCATGAAAAAAGCCGCCGGGTTGCCCAGGCGGCTCGGGTGGGGCCAAGTGCTGAATTTACATCAGGCGCTTGGCTGCATCATGGTGATGGTCTTGCATTTTGTCCTTGTGGCGTACCACTTGGCGATCGAGCTTGTCGACCAGATCGTCCACAGCGGCGTACAAGTCTTCGCTGGAGCTTTCGGCAAACAGGTCGCTTCCCTTGACGTGGATGTTGCACTCGGCGCGTTGGCGCTTTTCCTTTTCCTTTTGCTTCTCCACGGTGAGCAGCACTTTGACGTCTACAACCTGGTCAAAATGCCGGGTGATTCGATCAAGCTTGGTGGTCACGTAGGTGCGCAGGGCTGGGGTGACTTCGAGGTGGTGACCGCTGATCGTCAGGTTCATGAGTAGCCTCCTGTTGCTCTCTGGGTTGAAAAGCCGCTTGGGTTGAGCGGCTTAGGGAATCAATTCCTTCGCCTGTGGTTCACTATGCACGCTCTGCGGCGCAATTGCAATCCCGCTGTCACATCAAGCTGGTAAGGCTTGTACCTATGCTGGCAGATACGATTGCAACTCATTGATTTCTATCAATTTTTTTACTCAACTGGCGTGGCGGTTGTCCCCATTCCATGCAAGGACAAGCGCCCAACCAGCCAAACGGCGGCCAAACTGGCACAGGCACCCAACGCCGCAGACATCCAGTAATGCTCAACCAAACCTTGGGCATCGCGGCGAATGATCAAGCCGCCCACAAACGCCGCCAGCCCCATCGCCGCCGATTGCACCGAGGCATTGAGCGTCATGAACGTGCCGCGCAGCGGCGGTTGCGCTGCTGACGCAACAATGGCCATCCCCGGAATCATGCGGCCACTCATGCACGCGAACAGCAGTGTCGACACCACCAGCACCTGCCACAAGGGCTGCGGCCCCAGCAGCGTCAAGGCCATCAGCGGCACCAGCATCGCCACACCCAACAAGCGAAAGGTCGGCACCTTGCCCCAGCCATCAGTCATGCGGCCAAACAAGCGCGCTGTGAACAGCGTCACCACGCCACCGCACAGGTAGATGTAGGGCACCTGCTCGGCTTGCATCCCCACGTTGGCTCGCATGTAGATGGTGATGTACGGAATCACCGTGAAACCCGCGAACATCATCAGCCCAGAAAACGCGAATGCCTTCAGATGATTCACGTCGGCCAAGACTTGCCGTACGCTGCTCAAGATGGAGCGCCCGGTTTGATCGACCAAATGCGCGCCCATCAACGGCAGCGACCACGCGGCCAGCAAGCCCAGCACGGCGCACAGCCCGGCAATGCCGATGAAAGGCGCGTGCCAGCTCAAGTGCGCGGCCAAAAATAGGCCGAGAGGCACGCCCGCCACGGTCGACACCGAAAACGAGGTCATGACCACGCCCATCGCCCGTCCGCGTCGTTCAAAGGGAATCGCGTCGCCCACAATGGTTTGCGACAGCGCTGACAACACCCCGCCAAACACACCCGCAGCGATACGCGCCAGCATCAACCCGATGTAACTGGGTGCCAAACCGCAAGCCAAGGTCGCCAAGCCGAACAGACCGTAGAGCACCAGCAGCAGGCGCTTGCGCTCAAAACGGTCAATGTAGGTTGAGGCCACCAGCCCCGATGCACCCGCCGCCAAGGTGTAGGCCGACACCAGCAAGCCGAACTGTGCGTCGGTGATGCTGAACATCTGGGTGAGCTGTGGCCCCAGCGGCATCATGATCATGAAATCGAGAATGTGAGTGAACTGCACGCCAGCCAGCGTGAGCAGCAGCCAACGCTCGCGCTGCGGGGTAAGGACTTGTGACATGGGAAAGATCGAAGTAAAACCCACTCTACCATCCACTGAACGGCCACTGCTTGCGCAGCGCCTTATCCCTACGCATGCATCCGTTGCCCGCCCCTTCGCATCCTGACGCACCGCCCTTGGCCGCATTGGTGCTGATGGGCGGCGGGGCGCGCACCGCCTACCAAGTCGGCGTGCTGCGGGCACTGGCCGCCATGCTGGAAATGCTGCCCCACGCGCCCAAGACCTTCCCGTTCAAGGTGCTGATCGGCACGTCTGCTGGGGCGCTAAACGCCACCTACTTGGCCAGTTGCGCTCACCGGGGCTTGGCCGCCTTTGAGGAACTGGCTTGGTTTTGGCGCGGCCTGCGCACGTCCACCGTGTACGCGCTGGACGTGCCCCGATTTGCACGCTTCAGCCGCTGGCTCACGGCGCTCCATCTGTCGCAGCGGGCGCAGCACTATGGTGCCGTGCTGGACAACATGCCGCTGGTGGACACACTGCACCGAGCGGTGTCGCTGCCTGGCATCGACCAAGCCTTGGCCAACGGCGATCTGCACACTTTGGCCGTCACCGCCTCCAGCTACACCAGCGGCGTGCATTGGACGTTTTGCCACGCCGCACCTCACCGCCAAATTCCGCCTTGGATGCGCCCGGGCCGCCGCGCTGAATTTCAGCCCATCACCATCGAACACCTGATGGCTTCCAGCGCGATTCCGTTCATCTTTCCGGCCACACCGCTGTGGGTCGATGGCAAGCCCGAGTACTTTGGCGACGGCGCGATGCGGCAGACCTCGCCGCTGTCTGGTGCGCTGCACTTGGGGGCACAGAAGGTACTCGCCATCGGCGTGGGCCAACCCCAGCGCCTGGGACTGGTGCCAGGCCCTACTTCAGCCTTGGATGCGCCCACCCCGGCCCCCACACTGGGCAGCATTGCCGGTCACGCCATGGCCAGCGTGTTTCACGACACCTTGCGCGCCGATGTGGAACTGGCCCAGCGCATCAACCAAAACCTGCGCCAACTGCCGCCCGAAGTGGCCGAGCGGTTGCCCTACCGCACGATGGACGTGCTGTGCATCCAGCCCAGCGCATCACTGGACGCATTAGCCCACGCCCACTCGAGCGCCCTGCCCCGGGGCATGCGCACCGCACTGGGTGGGCTGGGCGCGCTGCACGGCGGCGGCGCAGCACTGGCCAGCTACCTGCTGTTCGAGCCCGGTTACACCCAGACCCTGATCGCCTTGGGTGAGCGCGATGCTTGGGCGCACAAGGCCGAATTGCTGGCCCTGCTGGCACCAGATTGTCATGTTGCAGTGCCATAATTCGCACTTCTTTTTGGAGCTATACGCCATGGAAACCTACCCTAGTCGGTAGCTTTCAACTCCCTTTGGCTTGGGGGTTGAAAGCGTGCAACCCATCATCACCCGCCCCATTCGCCAACTTGCAGGGAGTGAGCCATGCTCAATATTTTCACGCTCGCCAACGGACGACTGTTTCAGGAAGAAATCGATTCCCTGGAAGAGCTGTCGCACTTTCAACCGATCTGGGTCGATCTGGAATCGCCCACGCTGGAAGAAAAACGTTGGATCAAACAGTACTACGGCCTGTCCATCCCCGAAGATGCGATGGCCGAAGACATCGAAGAATCCGCCCGCTTCTACCAAGAAGACAACGGCGAGCTGCACATCCGCAGCGACTTCTTGATCGCTGATGCAGACGAGCCCCGCCAAGTGCGCGTCGCCTTCATCTTGAACCAGCACAACGCCGAACTCAAAAGCAAGGGCGTGCTGTTTTCCATTCACGATGAAGACGTGCCCGTCTTTCGCCTGCTGCGCATGCGCGCCCGCCGCGCGCCCGGTTTGATCGAAGACGCCAAAGAAGTGCTGCTCAAGCTGTTCGACGCTGATGCCGAATACTCCGCCGACACGCTCGAAGGCGTTCACGACGAACTGGAAAAAGCCAGCAAGCAAGTGCTGTCCGGTGACGTGACCGATGCCATCGCCAGCGAAGTGCTGGGCACCATCGCCCGCCAAGAAGACTTGAATGGCCGCATTCGCCGCAACATGATGGACACGCGCCGCGCCGTCAGCTTCATGATGCGCAGCAAGATGCTCAACGCCGAGCAGTTTGAAGACGCGCGCCAGCTGCTGCGCGACATTGACTCGCTCGACAGTCACACCGGCTTTTTGTTCGACAAAATCAACTTCTTGATGGACGCCACCGTGGGCTTCATCAACATCAACCAAAACAAGATCATCAAGATCTTCTCGGTGGCCAGCGTGGCGCTGCTGCCGCCGACGCTGATCGCCAGCGTCTACGGCATGAACTTGAAGTTCCCTGAGCTGGAGTTTCTGGGCGGCTGGAGCTATCCCTACACCGTGGGCCTGATGGTCGCCAGCGCGCTGGTGCCGATGTGGTACTTCCGCAAGCGCGGCTGGTTGACCTGATCGGCTACAGCGACGCGAACAAGCGCTCCAGCACCGCCACGCTGTAGCGCGAAGCCACGGCGCGCAAAAAGCGCATGAAATCGACGTGCGCCGCGTCGTCGGCGCGGTCTGAGATGGTGCGCACCACGGCCAGCGGCACGCCATAGTCGTGACACACCTGCGCGAAGGCTGCGCCCTCCATTTCCACCGCCAAAGCCTCGGGCAGCGCCTGTTGCAGCGCTTGGCTTTCAGCGGTGGTGGCGACGAAGCGGTCGCCGCTCAGCAGCAGCCCTTGGTGCAAACGGGGCGCGTGCAAACCAAACTCGGCCACCACGCCGGGCTCTAGCAACTGCGGCACATCCACCAACGTGGCTGCCACCGCCTGCGCCAAGGCGGCGGTCAGTGCCGGGTCGGCATCAAACACAGCGCGGGCGTAACCCGGCACTTGGTAGCGCGGGAACAGCGGCGAGGCATCCATGTCGTGCTGCATGAAGCCATTCGCCACCACCACATCGCCCACGCGCACGCCCGCACCCAACCCACCCGCCACGCCGGTGAACACGATGCGATCGACCTTGAAGCGCTCAATCAGCAGCGTGGCTGTGGTCGCCGCCGCCACCTTGCCGATGCCAGACAGCCCAGCCACCACTTCATGCCCATGCCAGTGACCAATCCAAAATTCACGGCCCGCCACCACCGTGCGGTGTTCATCAGGCAATCGCGCCAGCACGGCGGCAAGTTCGTCGTGCAGGGCGCTGATCAAAGCAATGCGGGCCATGAAATTCAACCTCAGTCGA
>CALMOI010000120.1 GCA_937871735.1 uncultured Comamonadaceae bacterium | reverse complement strand
AGACCCGATCTTGAACATCGAGGCGCGGCAAATTGAGGCGCGGCGCAAGGCGGGTGGCGTGGTGTGGTTTGACTTTCGCACGCTGTGTGGCGGGCCGCGCTCCCAAAGCGATTACTTGGAAATCTCGGCCCAGTTCCACACCGTGCTGTTGAGCAATGTGCCGCACATGCCGGTGCGCATGGCCTCAGAAGCGCGGCGTTTTACTTGGTTGGTGGATGTGCTGTACGACAGACGGGTGAAGTTCATCATGTCAGCAGCGGTGTCGCCAGAGGAGCTTTACACCGAAGGCCCGATGTCGCACGAGTTCCCGCGCACGGTGTCACGCTTAAACGAAATGCAGTCGCAAGAGTACTTGTCGCTGGAACACCGCACGGTGGACACCGGTCTGACCTGATCTGAACGCCAACCTGACATGCCTGCGGGCGGTGTCAGGTTGCGAGCAGGCGTTACATGCTTTCGAGCTTGACCACGGCGATGGAAATGTTGTCGCCGCCGCCTTTGCCTCGTGAACGGGCTTTTTGAATCAAGAATTCACTGGCCTCGCGCGGAGACAGTGAATCCAGCACGTAGCCTAATTCTTCAGGCGTGAAGTAGTGCCACAGGCCATCACTGCACGACATCAGCACATCGCCGGGCAAAAGTTCGGGGATGTAGTTCAAGCTGAAGGTGGGGTCATCATCCGTGCCCAAGCAGCCCATCAAGATGTTGGACTGCGGATGGCGTTGGGCTTCTTCTTCGGTGATCTCGCCGCGATCAACCAGCGCTTGCACGTAAGAGTGGTCCATGGTTCGCTTGACCATCTTGCCACTGCGGAAGTGGTAAATGCGGGAGTCGCCTGCGTGCAACCAATGCGAGTTAGCGCCAGGGTTGACCAGAAATAAGGTGATGGTGCTGTGCGGCTCTTGCTCGGCCGAGATGGCGGTCAAGCGAATGACGATGTGTGCATCATTGGCGATCTGCTTCAGCATCAAGGGCGCATCGTCTGATTCTGGCGAGTAGCTCTCAAACAGCTGGCGCGCCGTCAAAATAATTTGATCAGATGCCTTGCGTCCGCCGCTACGGCCTCCCATGCCATCGGCCAGTACGGCGAGTAAGCAACCGGGTACGCGCGGATGGGTGAAAATGGCAACTTGATCTTGCTGGTATTCGCGGTCACCCCTGTGTATACCCGTGGCCGCGATGAGTCGGTAATTTTTAGCCATAGTGAAAACCAAGGGAAGGAGATGCGGTAAAACCTACCAAAATTTCCACCAAGTGGCTGTGCTGGCATTTCCCTCTTGGGCGAAGAACTTGCTGTTGGGATAGTTTTTATCCAAAACACGGCGGGTGTCATCGCGCAGTTGTACCAAGCCCAGCGCGTCGTAGGACTTCACCATCAGCGACAGAGCCTCTTCAACGGCGGGCACGTTGCGGTACTCGGTCACAGTAGTTTGTGCGCGACCGATGGCTGCCACATAGGCTCCACGGCTGTAGTAGTAGCGCGCTACGTGAACTTCGTACTGCGCCAATGCATTGACGATGTACGTCATGCGTTGACGAGATTCTGGTGCGTACTTGGAGTCGGGGAAGCGCGTCACCAAGTCTTTGAACGACTCGAAGGCTGTTTTGGCGGCTTTTTGGTCGCGCTCAGACAAGTCTTGCTGAATCACGGACGACAGGAACCCCAAGTTGTCATTGAAGTTAATCAGACCTTTGAGGTAGAGCGCGTAGTCAATAGCGGGGCTGGCCGGATGCAAGCGCATGAACCGATCCAAAACCGCCACAGCCTGCGAGCGCTCACCATTTTTATAGTGGGCGTAGGCTTTTTCGAGCTGGGCTTGTTGAGCCAGCGGTGTGCCTGCGGCGCGGCCTTCGAGCTTGTCAAACAGCGAAATGGCTTTTTCATAGCCCGCTGAGTTCATTTCATCACGAGCTTCGTCGTAGATTTTGGTGGGGCTCCAGCCCGCTGTGGGATCGATTGGGGTAGAGGAGCAGCCTTGCAGCAGCGCCGCCAGACTGACCACCATCCAGGCTGGAACAACCGATAATTTGGCACGAAGCATCAGTGGCAACTTTCTTGAAACATAGCAAATTGATTATATCGACCGACTTGGCAGCGCCAGCCACCGACGAAAACGTTCCTGACAACCTTGATGAAGGGCTAGAAGAGGGCGCCGATCACGAGCTGCGTGCGTGCAGTGTGCCCCAGTCTGGGCATGGTCAGCGATTGGATCGCGTGCTGGCCGAATTGATTCCCGAGTTCTCACGCAGTTACTTGCAGCAGCAAATTGAGGCTGAACGTGTGCGCTTGAATGGTTCGGTGGTCGTCAAGCCATCGCTGAAGCTGCGTGCTGGCGATCAGTTGCTGGTGGAGTTGCGCCCCACGCCGCAGACCCAAGCGTTCAAGCCCCAAGCCATGCCGCTTGATGTGGTGTACGAGGACGAGCACCTGCTGGTGCTCAATAAACCTGCTGGTTTGGTGGTGCATCCGGCTCCCGGAAATTGGAGTGGCACGCTGCTCAACGGCTTGCTGGCGCGTGATCCGGCTGCGGTGATGCTGCCGCGCGCCGGTATCGTGCATCGCTTAGACAAAGACACCAGTGGCTTGATGGTGGTGGCCCGCAGTCGCACGGCGATGGACTTGCTGGTGCAAAAAATTGCCGCTCGCGAGGTGCGCAGACAGTATCTGGCGCTGGCGCATCGGCCTTGGGTGGGGCCCAAACAGCGGCAGGTTGATGCTGCTATTGGCCGCGACCCACGCAACCGACTGCGAATGGCTGTGGTGGATTTGATGCGCCAATCAGGCAAAACAGCTTCGACGGGCATACGCTTGCTCGACTCCAATGCTGATGCCTGTTTGGTGGAATGCACTTTGCAGACGGGGCGCACGCACCAAATCCGCGTTCACATGACGAGCATTGGCCATTCGTTGCTGGCGGATTCGGTCTATGGCGGCACGCCTGCGGCGGGCATGACACGTCAAGCCTTGCATGCGTTTCGGCTAGCGTTTTTGCATCCGGTGACGGGGCAGGCGCTGGAGTGGGTTTCGCCTTTGCCTGATGACATGGCCGCTGCCGTGCAAACACTGGGCCTCAGTTACAATCGCGCCTAGCAGGCCGCCCGCTGGCCCTGCTGTATTTGCTCCCTGCCTCCTAGCGGGTTTGCGTGTGGCGTGGTGACAGGTTTCACCCGCAGCCTGTACCAACGTCAGGCTGCCAGCCTAATCACCTGAGCTTGTTGTGCCCTAGGCACTTTTTCTCCCGGAAATCACATCACCATGAACACGGCGGATGCGCAGCGCATCCTCGAAACTGCACTGATTTGCTCGCAGCAGCCGATGTCGGTGCGCGAGCTGCGGCTGTTGTTTGACGGGCAATTGGGGACTGACACGGTCAAAACCCTGCTGCGCGATCTACAGCAGCAGTGGCGAACACGCGGCGTGGAGCTGGTGTGCGTAGCGTCAGGTTGGCGCTTTCAAAGTCGGCCTGACATGCGGCCCTACCTTGATCGCCTGCACCCCGACAAGCCACCGCGCTACAGCCGCGCCACACTCGAAACCTTGGCCATCATCGCCTACCGCCAGCCGGTGACGCGAGGTGACATGGAGGCCATTCGAGGTGTCACGATCAATTCGTTGATCCTGAAGCAGCTTGAAGATCGTGGCTGGGTGGAGGTGATAGGGCACCGCGAGGCCGCAGGCCGCCCCGCCTTGTTCGCCACCACCCGACAGTTTTTAGACGATTTGGGCTTGGCCTCGCTCGACCAATTGCCCACGCTGGACAACGCGGCCAGCCAAGAGCGACTGCTGCAAGCCTTGCACCGCGATGCGGCGGCTGATGAGCAGCTTGCGCTCATACCGCAGACACACACTTTGCCTGCCCGTGCGACAAGCGCAGCGGCAGATTTTTTTGACCACCGGCCCACCCCGGCCACCGTGGCAACTGGCGATGATGACAGCCAAGTTGCCGAAGGGATTTTGCAATGAACCAGACCAGCTCTGACACCCCCACCCCCGTGGATCCTGAACACTCCAACGACGTGGCACCGGCCATTCGTTTTGCCGATGTGGTCTCGGGTCAGTACGACGCCGACGAAGAACTGCCCGAAGCCGCGCCGCTCAAGCGCGTGCTGGCTCCCCAAGCCGAAACCCCCAAGCTGCACAAAGTGCTGGCCCAAGCGGGGCTGGGTTCGCGGCTGGAGATGGAGCAACTCATCATCGAAGGGCGTATCTCCGTCAACAACGAGCCCGCGCACATTGGTCAGCGCGTGCAGTTTGGCGACCAAGTCAAGGTGAACGGCAAGCAGATCAAAGTACGCATTGACCCACCGCCGCCGCGCGTGATTGCCTACCACAAGCCCGTTGGTGAAGTGGTGACGCACGATGACCCGCAAAACCGTCCCACGGTGTTTCGCAAGCTGCCGCGCCTGTACCAAGGCAAATGGCAATCGGTCGGGCGGCTGGATTTGAACACCGAAGGTTTGCTGCTGTTGACCAGCTCGGGCGAGTTGGCTAACAACCTGATGCACCCGCGTTTTGGTCTGGAGCGCGAATACGCTGTGCGCGTGCTCGGTGCCCTGAGCAATGACGAAAAGCAACGCCTGCTTGACGGGGTCAAGCTCGAAGACGGCATGGCCCAGTTTGGCTCGATTGAAGACGGCGGCGGCGAAGGCTCCAATTGCTGGTACCGCGTCACGATTTCTGAAGGTCGCAACCGCGAAGTGCGCCGCATGCTGGAAGCGGTGGGCCACGCTGTGAGTCGTCTGATCCGCATTCGCTACGGTGCGATGGTGTTGCCGCGCGGCTTGAAGCGCGGTGCTTGGATGGAGCTGGACGAAAAAGACATCCGTGCCTTGGTGCAAGCCTCTGGCGTTGAGCGCCCCCCGCGTGCCGAGGCCGAAGGTGCTGAGATCGGAAGAGCGT
>CALMOI010000119.1 GCA_937871735.1 uncultured Comamonadaceae bacterium | reverse complement strand
CGCGGCTTGGCTGCAATGTCGCGCCTTGGCTTGGCCTTTGGCGCGAAGGTGGAAACCTTCATGGGCTTGTCCGGCCTGGGCGATCTGGTGCTGACCGCCACCGGCGACCTCAGCCGCAACCGCAAAGTCGGCCAATTGCTGGCCCAAGGGCACACGCTGGCGCAAGCGGTGGATTCGCTCGGCCATGTCGCTGAAGGTGTTTACAGCGCCCGCACCGTGGTGCAGTGGGCGCAGCACTTGAAGGTGGACATGCCCATCAGCACCAGCGTGGTGGCGCTGCTGGACGGCCACTTGCAGCCCGCCGAAGCCGTTGCTCAGTTGATGGGCCGCGAGCCGCGCGGCGAAGCCGTTTTTTAAACCTCGAAGTTGTCGATCAAGCGGGTGCTGCCCAAGCGGGCCGCACCCAGCACCACCAGCGCCTGTGCGCCTTCGTCACCACGCGGTGATTGCAAATCGGCGCGGCGACGCACCGTCAGGTAATCGGGCTGCCAACCGCGAGCGGCCAGCGCTTGCATGGCGCGCTGCTCCAGTTGCGGCCACTGGGTCGCCAAGCCGTCGGCGGCGGCCAGCGCGTCGCGGGCCAGCGTGCGCAGCGCCAGCGACAGCTGCACCGCCTCGGCGCGCTCGGTCTCGTTCAAGTAGCCATTGCGCGAGCTCAGGGCCAAGCCATCGTCAGCGCGCTGGGTTTCGCCCGCCACGATGCTGATGGGCAGCGCAAACTGGCGCACCAATTGGCGAATCACCATCTGCTGCTGATAGTCCTTTTTGCCAAACAGCGCCACGCCTGAGGCGCGGCCCCAAAACACCGCAGAGAACAGCTTCAGCACCACGGTGCTCACGCCTGCAAAAAATCCGGGGCGAAACTGGCCTTCCAAAATGTCGGCCAGCGCCGGGTCGGGGTGCACCTTGAAGGTTTGCGGCTCGGGGTACAAATCAGCTTCGCGTGGGGCAAACAGCACGTCGCAACCCGCATCGGCCAATTTGGCGCAGTCGGCTTCCCAGGTGCGGGGGTAGCTGTCAAAGTCTTCGTGCGGCAAAAACTGCAAACGGTTCACAAAAATGCTGGACACGGTGACATCGCCCAGCGGCTTGGCCTGCCGAATCAGGGCCAAATGCCCCGCGTGCAGATTGCCCATCGTGGGCACAAAAGCGGGTTGTTGCGAGGTGGCCAGCAACTGGCGCAGTTCGGGAATGGTGTGAGCGATTTGCATGGGACAACAGTTCAAGGGCCACGCGGCCCGGCGGTGAGGTGCGGAATTATCACCAGATCAGCGCCGCCCTCAGCTGACGGCGCGCCTTGCTTTACCAAGCGTGCAGCGCGTTGTTCGGGAAGGTGCCGTTCTTGACGGCGTGGACGTAAGCCTGCATCGCGCCTTGCACGCTGCCTGCGTCTTGCATGAAGTTGTGCACGAACTTGGCCATCTTGCCCAAGTTCACGCCCAGCATGTCGTGCAGCACCAGCACTTGGCCTGCGGTGCCACTGCCCGCGCCGATGCCGATGGTGTGGCAGTGCGGCAGTTCAGCCGTCAACTCAGCCGACAGGGCGGCGGGCACCATTTCCAGCACCAACATGGCGGCTCCGGCATCTTGCAGCTCGTGGGCGTGTTGGCGCAGCGTGGCGGCTGCCGCGTCGGACTTGCCTTGCACCCGGTAGCCGCCCAGCGCGTGTACGGTTTGCGGGGTCAGGCCCAAATGGGCGCAGACTGGCACGCCACGCTGCACCAAAAATTCGACGATAGGCGCAGTCCAACCGCCGCCTTCCAGCTTGACCATGTGCGCGCCCGCTTGCATCAGCACGCAGGCGTTGCGCAGCGCTTGTTCGCGGCTTTCGGCGTAGCTGCCAAAGGGCAAATCAGCCACCAACCACGCCGTGCCTTGCACCCGGTGCAGGCCGCGCGCCACGCTTTCGGTGTGAAAGCGCATGGTTTCCATGCTCACGCCCACGGTGCTGGGCAAGCCTTGGCAGACCATACCCAGCGAATCGCCCACCAGCAAACACTCCACGCCCGCCGCATCGGCCACGGCGGCAAAGGTCGCGTCAT
>CALMOI010000118.1 GCA_937871735.1 uncultured Comamonadaceae bacterium | reverse complement strand
TCACGCCGATGCCCGCGTGCGGCAGCGCCTTGGTGCCCATGCGCACCTTCACGCCGGGAGCCATGCTGGCTTGGCTGCGGTAAATGCCGGGCACGCCCAAGTCGGCCATCCAACTGCCCCAGGTGCTGTTGGCCAAGATCATGGCTTCGGCCACGATCAAGTCCAGCGGCGAGCCGCGTGTGCGGGTGCTGATTTGTACGTGCTCGTGGCCGGTGGGCGCTTTGGGATCGCTGCCCCAAACCGCCGCGCCGACATGCGTCCCCGACGGCAGTGGCAGCAAGCGGAAGTTGTAGTCGGGACGGTTGAAGTTTTCGGGCTTGCCGCGCACCACTTCGCGCCGCGCCTTGAGCTCTTTGGCCAAGCGGTACAAAAAGCTCAGCGACTCGCGGGGCATGGCCAGCGCGGGTTGCGGGGTGGCGTGTTCAAAGGCGGGGTCTTCCAGCCACGGTGCGGTGACCAAGCCGTCCAGTTGGTCATGGCGCAAGTTGGCGGCGATGGGCACTTGCTCGATCTTGGTTTCGGAGCTGCGGATCTCCAGCGTGGCCTCGTCCAGCGTCACGTACAGCGACACCGCCGGGCAAGCACGCCCTTCGGCCAAGGTGTAGCCCTGCACCACGTCGTCGGGCAGCATGGTGATCTTGTAGCCCGGCATGTAGACCGTAGACAGCCGGTTGCGCCCGAGCTGGTCAATCGGGCTGCCCGGCAACACCACCAAGCCCGGCGCGGCGATGTGGATGCCCAGCACCACTGTGCCGCTGCCCAAGCCTTGCACCGACAGCGCATCGTCGATTTCTGTGGTTTGCGAGTCGTCGATGGAGTAGGCCTGCACATCGGCCAGCGGCAGCGGCTCGGTGATGGGCGGCGCTTGCACGGCGGGAAAGCCGGTGCCTTTGGGGAAGTTGTCCAGCAAAAACCGCTGCCAGTGAAATTGGTACGGCGAGGCAATCGCGCCAGCGCGTTGCAGCAACGCCAGCGGGGCCAAGTGCGTGGCGCGTGAGGCTTCGACCACCGCTTTGTATTCGGGCGCGTTCTTGTCCGGCTTGAACAAAATTTTGAACAACTGATCGGCAATCGGCTGCGGGCAGCGGCCTGCGGCCAGCTCGGCTGACCAATCGGCAATGTGCTGCAAGATCAGCTTTTTCTTTTCGATGGCGAGTAGCGCTTGCTGCACGATCTCAGCCGGGGCCTTTTTGAAGCGGCCTTTGCCTGCACGGCGAAAGTAATGCGGCGCTTCAAACAGGCGCAGCAGCGCGCCCACTTGCTGGGTCAGCGAAGCGTCGGCGCTGAAGTAGTCACGCGCCAAATCGGCAAAACCGAATTCACCCTCGGGGGCAAATTCCCAAGCCAGCTCCAACTCGATGCTTTCCGCGACCACTGCGGCTTGCGCCAGCAGCTCGGCGGGGGACGGTTTCTCGAATTTGAGCAAGATGTTGGCGGCTTTGACCTTGACGCGCTTGCCGCTGTCCAATTCCACCTGCGCCGAAGCATCTGCCTCGGACAGCACACGCCCGGCCATGAATTTGCCGGCTTCTTCAAACAGTAAGTACATGCCTGAGATTGTCCCCGCAAAACGGGCGTGCTCAGCGCAGTTGCAAGAAGTCGAACACCTCGTCGATGTGCTGATCGAAGTCGCTCAGTGCGTGGTCGCTGGCGGGCAGCAGCTTGATGCGGGCGCTGGCATAGCGGGCGCGCATCTCGTGCCAGTCCAGCACTTCGTCACCTTGAGCGATCACGGCAAAGCAAGGCTGGGGCACGAAGTCGGGGCCGGTGTCGAGGGCGCGCAGCTCGTCCACAAACTCAGGCCGGAAGAAAAAGCGGTCTTGCGGGTTGTGCCAACTGGTTTGTTCGCCGATATAGCGGGCCAAGTCGCGTGCTGGATCAACCGCCGGGTTCAGCAACACCGCCGGGCAGCTGGTTTGCCGCGCCACCCAAGCCGCATAAAACCCGCCCAGTGATGAACCGACCACCGCCATCTGCCCACGCGGCCAGTCGGCGATGCCTGCTTGCACCTGCGCCATTGCCGCGCGGGGCGAGGGCGGCAGTTGCGGACACCACCACGTCACCTGCGGATGCTGCGTGCGCACCCGTTCGGCCACTTTTTGCGCCTTCATGGATTGCGGCGATGAACGAAAACCGTGCAAATACAGCACGTGCGTGGTGGGTGTGAGGTGGGCAGACATGGGCACTATCGTAGCGACAGCGCTGCTTCACCTGAGGGCGTGATAATCCGCCCCCTATGGCTACATCTGTATTTGACCAACCCCCCCGGTGGCATCTTCTCAAACCCATGATCAAGGGCTTTGATGGGCCGCTGGCGTTCTTGGTGTTCATGCTGGGCTGCTTGGGCATGCTCACCATGTACTCCTCAGGCTACGACCACGGCACCCGCTTTTCTGACCACGGACGCAACATGCTGCTGGCTGCTGGCATCATGTTTTTGGTGGCGCAAATCCCACCCCAGCGCCTGATGGCGGTGGCGGTGCCGCTGTACACCATCGGCGTGACCTTGCTGATTGCTGTGGCCCTGTTTGGCATCGCCAAAAAAGGCGCACGGCGCTGGCTGAACATTGGCGTGGTGATTCAGCCCAGCGAGATTCTCAAAATCGCCATGCCGTTGATGCTGGCGTGGTGGTTTCAGCGGCGCGAAGGCATGTTGCAGGCGAAAGACTTTGTGATCGCCATTGCGTTCTTGTTGGTGCCCGTGGGCTTGATCATGAAGCAGCCCGACTTGGGCACGGCTTTGCTGGTGATGGGGGCGGGCTTTTCGGTGATTTTTTTCGCCGGCTTGAGCTGGAAGCTGGTCTTGCCGCCCGTGGTGTTGGGTGCGATTGGCATTGGGCTGGTGGCGTTTTTTGAACCCAGCTTGTGCGCCGATGGCGTGCGCTGGCCCGTGCTGCACGACTACCAGCAACAGCGCATTTGCACGCTGCTCAACCCCTCGCGTGACCCGCTGGGCAAGGGCTTTCACATCATCCAAGGCATGATCGCCATTGGCTCGGGCGGCGTGTTTGGCAAAGGCTTCATGAAGGGCACGCAGACGCATTTGGAATTCATTCCCGAGCGCACCACCGACTTCATCTTTGCCGCTTACGCCGAAGAATTTGGCCTGATCGGCACGCTGGTGCTGACCACCGTGTTCGTGCTGCTGGTGCTGCGCGCCTTGGTGATTGCGCAAAACGCGCCCACTTTGTTCTCGCGCTTGCTGGCGGGCGGCGTGGCGATGATCTTCTTTTCCTACTCGTTCGTGAACATGGGCATGGTCAGCGGCATTTTGCCGGTGGTGGGCGTGCCCTTGCCCTTCATCAGCTACGGCGGCACCGCGATGGTGACGCTGGGTTTGTCGCTGGGAATTTTGATGTCGATTGCCAAATCCAAGCGGCTGGTGCAGTCATAGCGCGCGGCGGCAGACCCAGCCGGTGCTGCTGCCTACAATGAGCCCCATGATCTCCCGCGAACCCACCCTTGAACGTCTGGCCACAGCTCAATCGTTGTTGCTGACACCCTTCGGTTTGACCGAAACCCACCTCAGCCGTGCGCTGTCCGCCATCAAGGCGCATCAAGTGGACGACGCTGATCTCTACTTCCAGTACACCCGCTCCGAAGGCTGGAGCCTGGAAGAGGGCATCGTCAAAACCGGCAGTTTCAGCATCGACCAAGGCGTGGGCGTGCGCGCCGTCTCGGGCGAAAAAACCGCCTTCGCCTACTCCGACGACATCTCCGAAGCCTCGCTGATGGACGCGGCACGCACCGTGCGCTCGATCTCCAGCGCCGCCCAAGGCCGCCGCGTGCGCGTGCCCACACGCAAAATTTCGCCCAGCCGCTCGCTGTATGCGGGCATTGACCCGATTGCCTCGCTCGGCAGCACCGACAAAGTTGAGTTGCTGGGCCGCGTCGAACAGCTCGCCCGCGCCCGTGACCCGCGTGTGGTGCAAGTCATGGCCGGTTTGGCCAGCGAGTACGACGTGGTGATGGTGGCCCGCGCCGATGGCACTTTGGCCGCTGACGTGCGCCCGCTGGTGCGCCTGTCCGTCACCGTGATCGCTGAGCAAAATGGCCGCCGCGAAGTGGGCTCCGGCGGCGGCGGCGGTCGCTTTGGGTTCGCCTATTTTGACGACGCCAAGATCGCCGAGTACGTGGACGATGCGGTCAACGCCGCCCTCACCAACCTCGAAGCGCGCCCGGCCCCCGCTGGCGTGATGACCGTGGTGGTCGGCCCCGGCTGGCCCGGCGTGCTGCTGCACGAAGCCGTCGGCCACGGGCTGGAAGGCGACTTCAACCGCAAAGGCTCCAGCGCCTTCTCGGGCATGATCGGCCAGCGCGTCGCCGCCAAAGGTGTGACCGTGCTCGACGACGGCACCTTGGCCGACCGACGCGGCTCGTTGAATGTGGACGATGAAGGCTGCGCCAGCCAGCGCAACGTGCTGATCGAAGACGGCATCTTGAAAGGCTACATTCAAGACGCGATGAACGCCCGCCTGATGGGCGTGAAGCCCACCGGCAATGGCCGCCGCGAAAGCTACGCCCATGTGCCCATGCCGCGCATGACCAACACCTACATGCTGGGCGGCAGCCAAGACCCGCAAGAAATCATCGCCAGCCTGAAAAAGGGCTTGTACGCCACCAACTTCGGCGGCGGGCAGGTGGACATCACCTCCGGCAAGTTCGTGTTCAGCGCCAGCCAAGCTTATTGGGTGGAAAACGGCAAGATCCAGTACCCGGTGAAGGGCGCGACCATCATCGGCAGCGGCCCCGAATCGCTGAAAAAAGTCACCATGATCGGCAACGACATGCGCTTGGACTCGGGCGTAGGCACCTGCGGCAAAGAAGGCCAAAGCGTGCCCGTGGGCGTGGGCCAACCCACGCTGCGCATTGAAGGGCTGACAGTGGGCGGCACCGCTTGAGTGCCAGCCCGGCGGCGACTCAGTCCCCAGTCGGGCTGTAATGCCACTGCGGCGTGATCCACAGCACCGCCAATGACACCAAGGTGAGTGCCACGCCGCTGTAAACAAATAGCCCCGAGGCGGCGATGCGCTCGGGGTAAATGTTCCAAGCCGCGCCCATGCCAATGCCGTTGCCGCCCACGGCCAGCAGCGTCGTTGCCACGTCATGAAAGCGCCTGGCCTTGTTGGCCCCGGTTGACCAGCATGGGTCGGTGTTGTAGCTGGGCAGCTTCAGGTGCTGGTCGTCCAGCTTTTCCAG
>CALMOI010000117.1 GCA_937871735.1 uncultured Comamonadaceae bacterium | reverse complement strand
ATCATGAAGCGTTCCAAGTCCAGCGGCAGGTTAAAGCGCGCCTCGTCCCAAGCGATGGAGGCCATCAGCGAGTTCATGGCGTGCTCGGTTTTGTCCAAGTCGCCGGGGCGCACATAAACTTGCAGCACGTGATCGGTGCCCGAGCGGCTGGTGATGCGCTGCTCGCGCGCCACCAAGGTGCCCGCCACCAAGGCGAACAAGTAGCAAGGCTTTTTGTGCGGATCCACCCAAGTGGCGAAGTGGCGGCCATCGTCCAGCGCGCCTTGGGCCACCAAGTTGCCGTTGGACAGCAGCACCGGGTACTTGGCCGCATCGGCGCGCAAGGTCACGGTGTAGCTGGCCATCACATCCGGGCGATCCAGGAAGTAGGTGATGCGGCGAAAGCCCTCGGCCTCGCACTGGGTGAAGAAGGAATCGTTGCTGACGTACAAGCCCATCAGCTTGGTGTTCTTGGCCGGAGCGCAGGTGGTGAAAATTTCCAGATCAAAGGCTTCGGTGCCTTCGGGCAGGTTTTCCAGCACCAACTGGTTGCCGTCCATCTTGAACGAGGTGCCTGCGCCATTGACCAGCACGCGCGCCAAGTTCAAGTCCTCGCCATGCAGCCGCAGCGGCTGGCTGGGCACGTCCGCGTTACGGCGCAGGCGCATTTGGTTGAGCACGCGGGTCTTGGCCGGATCCAGATCGAACGTCAGGGCAACGGTGTCGATCCAGAACGCGGGCGCGGTGTAGTCGGCACGGCTGATGGCCGTGGCTTGTCCTTCACGCAACATAGATTTCTTTCTTAAACGCCCTGCTTGAGCGAAGCCTGAATAAAGGGATCAAGGTCACCGTCCAGCACTTTTTGGGTGGCGGAGGTTTCGTAGTTGGTGCGCAAGTCCTTGATGCGACTGTTGTCCAGCACGTAGGAGCGAATTTGGTGACCCCAGCCCACATCGGTCTTGGTGTCTTCCAGCTTTTGCTGCTCTTCTTGGCGCTTGCGCATTTCAAAGTCGTACAGGCGCGAGCGCAGGCGCTTCCAGGCCACGTCGCGGTTGCTGTGTTGACTGCGGCCATCTTGGCACTGCACCACGATGCCGGTGGGAATGTGCGTCAAGCGCACGGCAGAGTCGGTCTTGTTGATGTGCTGACCGCCCGCGCCCGAGGCGCGGAAGGTGTCGGTGCGCACGTCAGACGGGTTGATGTCGATCTCAATCGAATCATCAATTTCCGGGTAGACGAACACGCTGGCAAAGCTGGTGTGGCGGCCGCCCGACGAGTCAAACGGCGATTTGCGCACCAAGCGATGCACGCCGGTTTCCGTGCGCAGCAGGCCGAAAGCGTATTCGCCTTCGATCTTGATGGTGGCGCTCTTGATGCCTGCGGTGTCGCCGTCAGACAAATCTTCGGTCGTGGTTTTGAAGCCCTTGCGCTCGGCGTAGCGCAGGTACTGGCGCAGCAACATGCTGGCCCAGTCGCAGGCTTCGGTGCCACCGGCTCCGGCTTGAATGTCCAAAAAGCAGTTGAGCGGATCGGCCGGGTTGTTGAACATGCGGCGAAATTCCAGCAGCTCAATGTCGGTGGCGAGCTTGGCGGCTTCGGCTTCGATGGTGAGCAGACCGGCTTCATCGCCGTCGTCCTTGCTCATCTCGTACAGCTCAAGGTTGTCGGCCAGCTCTTGCGTCAGGCGCGTGATGGTGACCACCACGTCATCGAGCGACTTCTTTTCTTTGCCCAGTTCTTGGGCGCGCTTGGGGTCGTTCCAGACCGTGGGGTCTTCGAGCCAAGCGTTAACGGTTCTCAGACGTTCAGATTTGGCATCGAAGTCAAAGATACCCCCGTAAGGCATCGGTTCTGGCGCTCAGATCCGAGAGTTGTGCGCCGATTTGGTTGATGTGTTCTGCTTCCATGAGAGGGCTGATCCTGCGATAGGTAGGTAGAGGGGAGGTTCATGCTGGCCAAGTGACTGCGCACTCGGAGCATGGCGGCAACCGCGTATTTTCTCATGCGAAACCGCCCGCCGTGACAAGCAGGGCGGGCGGTTGAGTCCTGTGCCCTGTTTCATTCAGGGTACAAGAGAGCGCAGGGCGTGAATCAGGCTTTCACGGCCATTTTTGCAGTTTTTTGGTGCAGCAAAACTTCAGGGGATTGGGCTTCTTCCCAGGTCTCGTTGTTCAAGCTGGCGTTGAGGCGTTTCATGTCCAAATCGCCCGTCCACTTCGCCACCACCAAGGTTGCCACGCCGTTGCCGACCAAGTTGGTCAGGGCGCGGGCTTCAGACATGAAGCGGTCAATGCCCAAGATCAGCGCCAAGCCCGCCACAGGCACGCCGCCCACCGCAGACAGCGTGGCTGCCAGCACGATGAAGCCGCTGCCAGTGATGCCAGCCGCGCCCTTGGAGGTCAACAGCAGCACGGCCAGCAAGGTGATTTGCTGTGTCAGTGTCATCGGGGTGTCGGTGGCTTGGGCGATGAACACGGCGGCCATCGTCAGGTAGATCGAGGTGCCGTCCAAGTTGAACGAGTAGCCGGTAGGAATCACCAAGCCCACCACGGACTTGCGAGCACCCAGGTTTTCCAGCTTTTCCATCATGCGGGGCAGCACGGATTCAGAAGACGAGGTGCCCAGCACGATCAGCAGTTCTTCTTTGATGTACTTCACGAACTTCCAGATGCTAAAGCCGTGCAGCTTGGCAATGGTGCCCAGCACCACGAACACGAACACCAAGCAAGTCAGGTAGAAGGTGGCCATCAACTGACCCAAAGACACCAGCGAGCCCACGCCGTACTTGCCGATGGTGAAGGCCATCGCGCCGAACGCGCCAATCGGAGCCACCTTCATGATGATGCCGACAATGTCGAACAGCACATGCGAGGTCTTTTCGATGAAGTCAAACACCATCGTGCCGCGACCGCCGAACTTGTGCAGCGCAAAGCCAAACAGCACGGCAAACAGCAGCACTTGCAGGATTTCGCCCTTGGCGAAGGCATCAACCACCGACGTGGGAATGATGTTCATC
>CALMOI010000116.1 GCA_937871735.1 uncultured Comamonadaceae bacterium | reverse complement strand
CAAGATGCCCACATCGCTGGCTACATTTTGGAAAGTGGCCGCGCCGTGGTGCTGGCCGTGAACAAATGGGATGCGGTGGATGAATACGAGCGCGGGCTGTTGCAGCGCTCTATTGAAACCCGTTTGCCATTTTTGAAGTTTGCATCGCTGCACTTTATTTCTGCGCGCAAACGGCAAGGCTTGGGGCCATTGTGGACTTCGATGGTGCAAGCCCACAAAGCGGCGACGCGCAAGATGCCCACGCCAGTGCTGACGCGCTTGCTGTTGGAGGCGGTGCAATTCCAATCGCCGCAACGTGCTGGCATGTTCCGGCCCAAGCTGCGTTACGCTCACCAAGGCGGCATGAACCCGCCGGTGATCGTGATTCACGGCAACTCTTTGGAACACGTCACCCAAGCGTATAAGCGCTTCCTAGAAGGGCGTTTCCGCAAGGAATTCGATTTGGTGGGCACGCCTTTGCGCATCGAAATGAAGAGTTCTACCAACCCGTTCGCCGACAAAGACGACAACTGAACCGATTTGCAGTGCCAAGTCGGTTTGTAGGGGATTCATCGTCAATCCCCAAAAACCCGTGCTTTGCTGTGGTAAGGTAGGGGCTTAACAACAACTCTTGAACACGGAGAATATCGTGAGCAACAAAGGTCAACTTTTGCAGGATCCGTTCCTTAACGCACTGCGCCGCGAGCATGTACCGGTGTCGATTTACCTCGTCAACGGTATCAAGCTCCAAGGCCAGATCGAATCTTTCGACCAGTATGTGGTCTTGCTGCGTAACACGGTGACTCAGATGGTGTACAAGCACGCCATCTCCACCATTGTTCCCGGTCGTGCCGTGAACTTTGTAACGGCTGAAACTCCGGAATCCGGCGCTGCCTGACATGCACTCTGACACCTGCGGCGCTGGCAGCACAGGCTGCACGCCGAAGGGTGGTTTGTCTTGAGCGGATCTCCCACTTCTGCGCCAGCCACAGCCTCTGCCATTTTGGTGGGAGTTGATTTCGGCTTGCCTCATTTTGATACAGAGCTCCAAGAGCTCGGTTTATTGGCCCAAACTGCGGGCCTAAATCCCGTGGCGCGCATCACCTGTAAACGCAAAGCACCTGATGCGGCGTTGTTTGTTGGCAGTGGCAAAGCTGACGAAATCAAGTGGTTAGCCGAGCAACACGGTGCCACTGAAATCTTGTTTGACCAGTCGCTCAGTCCTGCGCAACAGCGCAATCTGGAGCGGCATACCGGTCTTGCGGTAAACGACCGCACCTTGCTGATTCTGGAAATTTTCGCCCAACGCGCCCGCAGTCATGAGGGTAAGTTGCAGGTTGAATTGGCACGCCTTCAATACCTCAGCACCCGGCTTGTGCGGCGTTGGACGCACTTGGAGCGTCAGCGCGGCGGCATTGGTGCCCGAGGTGGTCCCGGTGAAACGCAGATTGAGCTGGATCGCCGCATGATCAACGATGCGATCAAGCGCACCCGTGATCGGCTCGAAAAAGTCAAACGCCAACGGCAAACCCAGCGCCGCCAGCGTGGGCGGCGCGACACCTTCACCATTTCGCTGGTGGGTTACACCAACGCGGGCAAATCCACCTTGTTCAACACCTTGGTCAAGGCGCGCGCTTATGCGGCTGATCAGTTGTTCGCCACACTGGACACCACAACCCGTCAGCTCTATTTGGGCGAGGCCGGTCGCTCCGTGTCGTTGTCCGATACGGTGGGCTTCATTCGTGATCTGCCGCACGGCTTGATCGATGCTTTCCAGGCGACGCTGCAAGAAGCGGCGGATGCTGATTTGCTGTTGCACGTGGTCGATGCTGCCAACCCCGGTTTTCCAGAGCAAATGGCCGAGGTGCGCCGTGTGCTGGAAGAAATTGGGGCCAGCGACGTACCGCAAGTGCTGGTGTTCAACAAAATGGACGCGCTCAGCAGTGAGTTGCGCCCGGTACGGCTCACCGACTGGTTTGAGGTCGATGGGCGGCCTGTGCCACGCGTTTTCCTGAGCGCTCAAAGCGGCGAGGGCGTGCCCGCGCTGCGTCAATTGCTGGCCGAACGCGTGCTTGAATCTCGCAGCACCGATCTGAACTCCGACACCCCGAACGGAAATGACAGCGTAGCCGCTGATGCCCCTGTTTGATTGGGCACAATCCGGGCTTTATTAAAGAAGACGCACGCGCATGAATCTGAACTTACGGACCTTTCGATGGGCTGAGCTGCAAGGCAGGGTTCGGGGGATGTTCAATCTGAACGATCCCCGTTGGGGGCGCGGCGACGACCAGCCCACCGAAGGCAAGGCCGACGGAAAATCGACCCCTCCTGACGGTGCGAACCGCCCACAAAACCCACCCAATGGACGCGATTCTGGCCCTGCTGGCAATGGCACGCCGCCTGATCTCGATGAGATTTGGCGCGATTTCAATCGGAAACTGGGTGGTTTCTTCAATACCAAACCTAGTGGTCGTGGCCCGGATAACGGCGGTGGCCCTAGCGGAAATGGCGGTGGTTTCCAGCCCGATTTGCGCCATGCTGGACTGGGTTTGGGTGCGGTTGCAGCAGCGGTGCTCGTGATTTGGCTGGGTTCGGGCTTCTTCATCGTGCAAGAAGGCCAGCAGGCGGTGATCACGCAGTTTGGTCGCTATAAATCGACTGTGGGCGCAGGTTTCAACTGGCGCTTGCCGTACCCGATTCAGCGCCATGAACTGGTGTTTGTCACGCAAATTCGCTCGCTTGATGTGGGGCGTGACACCGTGATTAAGGCCACCGGCCTTCGTGAATCGGCCATGCTGACCGAAGACGAAAACATTGTCGAAATCAAGTTCGCCGTGCAATACCGATTGAGCGATGCGCGAGCCTTCTTGTTTGAAAGCAGGAGCCCGACAGAAGCTGTGGTGCAAGCCGCAGAGACGGCGGTGCGTGAAGTGGTCGGCAAGATGCGCATGGATTCCGCCTTGGCCGAAGAGCGCGACCAAATTGCCAGCCGTGTGCGTGCCTTGATGCAAACCATTTTGGACCGCTACAACGTCGGCGTTGAAGTGGTAGGCATCAATTTGCAGCAAGGTGGTGTGCGTCCGCCGGAGCAAGTGCAATCTGCGTTTGATGATGTACTCAAAGCCGGTCAAGAGCGCGAGCGTGCCAAGAATGAAGCGCAAGCGTATGCCAACGACGTGATTCCGCGCGCCGTGGGTGCTGCCTCGCGCCTCAAGGAAGAGTCCGAGGCTTACAAAGCCCGCGTGATTGCGCAAGCCCAAGGCGATGCAGAGCGCTTCCGACTGATTCAAGCCGAGTACCAAAAAGCGCCGCAAGTCACGCGTGACCGCATGTACAACGATGCCATGCAGCAAATATTGACCAGCACCACGAAGATGATGGTGGACATGCGTCAAGGCTCGATGTTGTATTTGCCGCTGGACAAAATCATTCAGCAAGTCAGCACGCCTGAAGCGCCTGCGCCCGCAGCTGCTCCTGCGGCGGCACTTCCCAGCAGTGCGCCGACTGCGCCCAGCCCCAGCCCTGATCCACGCACCCGCGATGCTGCACGCACCCGCGACCGCGAGACGCGTTGAAGAGAGCACCCCATGAACCGAGTTGGATTTATTGCTTCTACCGTTTTGTTGGCCTTGGCGCTGCTGAACTCCATGTTGTTCGTGGTGGATCAGCGCCAGTTCGGCATCATCTACGCCTTTGGTCAGATCAAAGAAGTGGTCACTGAGCCGGGGCTGAGCTTCAAGTTGCCCGCACCGCTGCAAAACGTGTCCTACATCGACAAGCGCTTGCTGACTTTAGACAGCGCCGAAACCGAACCCATGCTGACTGCTGAAAAGCAGCGCGTGGTGATTGATTGGTACGTGCGCTGGCGCATCACCGAGCCGCAGGAGTACATCCGCAACGTGGGCTTGGATGAAAAAGCCGGTGCCAACCAGCTCAATCGCGTGGTGCGCAACGCTTTCCAAGAGGAAATCAACAAACGCACCGTCAAAGACCTGCTCTCGCTCAAGCGCGAAGCTTTGATGGCCGACGTCAAGCGCGAGGTGCTAGAAGTGGTCAAAGGTGCCAAGCCTTGGGGTGTGGATGTGGTGGATGTGCGCATCACCCGCGCTGACTATGTCGAGGCCATTACCGAATCGGTGTACCGCCGCATGGAAGCCGAGCGCAAGCGCGTGGCTAACGAGTTGCGTTCCACAGGCTCAGCAGAAGGCGAAAAAATTCGCGCTGATGCAGATCGCCAACGTGAAATTACCATTGCCAACGCCTACCGTGAAGCCCAAAAGGTCAAGGGTGATGGCGATGCGCAAGCTGCTCGCATTTATGCCGAAGCCTTCGGTCGTGACCCTCAGTTCGCCAATTTCTATCGCAATTTGGATGCTTTGAAATCCAGCTTTGCCAAGAAGGGTGATGTGATGGTGTTGGACAGCTCATCCGAGTTCTTCCGCGTCATGCGCAATGGCGGTTCGGGCTCCGCTGGCGCTGCACCTGCCAAGAAATAACCTTGGACAGCAACAGCTTGTGGACAGCGTTGGCGCTGGTCTTGGTGATCGAGGGCTTGTTTCCCTTGCTCTCACCGGGCGGCTGGCGGCGCATGTTCACGCAGATTTTGGCCCTCGCTGACGGGCAAATTCGCTTCTTTGGCCTCTGTTCTATCGTGCTTGGTGGCTTGATCCTGTTGCTGTTGGCTTAAAACCGGCGTTAAGACCGGTAAAATACTGTTTTTAACAGACTCATACATCCCATGTCCGCCTGGGTCCTACCGGATCACATCGCCGATGTTTTGCCTTCCGAGGCCCGGCACATCGAAGAACTCCGTCGCAAGCTGCTCGACACGGCCCGTGGCTATGGCTACGAGCTGGTGATGCCGCCGTTGCTGGAGCATCTGGAGTCGCTGCTCACTGGCACTGGCGAGGCGCTCGACTTGCAGACCTTCAAACTGGTGGACCAGCTCTCCGGCCGCATGATGGGCCTGCGTGCGGATACGACGCCCCAGGTGGCCCGCATCGATGCGCACCTGCTCAACCGCCAGGG
>CALMOI010000115.1 GCA_937871735.1 uncultured Comamonadaceae bacterium | reverse complement strand
ACATCCGCCAGCAACTGGCCCGGCCCAGCAACTGGGCGCTGTACCCGCCCAACCCCTACCACCACAGCACGCTGAACTACTTTGCCCAAGAGCCCAACCCGGCCCCACCGTCCGCCGACAACTGGCTGGGCACCGACGACCGGGGGCGCGACGTGGTGGCGCGGCTGCTCTACGGCTTTCGGGTGTCGGTGCTGTTTGCGCTGGCGCTGACGGCCATCGGCACCGTGCTGGGCATCGTCACCGGGGCGCTGCAAGGCTACTTTGGCGGCAAGCTGGACTTGGCGGCGCAACGCTTTATCGAGGTCTGGGGCTCGTTGCCCGAGCTGTATCTGCTCATCATCTTTGCCGCGATCTTTGACCCCAGCGTCGGTCTGTTGCTGGTGCTGCTCAGTTTGTTTGGTTGGATGGGCCTGTCGGACTACGTGCGCGCCGAGTTTTTGCGCAACCGCCAGATGGACTACGTGCGCGCCGCCCGCGCCCTGGGCCTGTCGCACTGGGACATCATCCGCCGCCATGTGCTGCCCAACAGCCTGACGCCGGTTGTCACCTTTTTGCCCTTTCGCATGAGCGGGGCGATTCTGGCGCTGACCTCGCTCGACTTTCTGGGGCTGGGCGTGCCGCCCGGCACCCCGTCGCTGGGCGAGCTGCTGGCGCAGGGCAAGAACAACATTGACGCGTGGTGGATCTCGCTGTCCACCTTCGGCGTGCTGGTGCTGACCCTGCTGCTGCTGACCTTCATGGGCGACGCGCTGCGCGACGCCCTCGACCCGCGCAAGGCTGACGCATGAAACCTATCGACACGGCACCCGCTGCTTTCCCCGCTGCGCCGCTGCTGGATGTGCGCGATTTGCGCATCGCCTTTGACGGCAAGGCTGTGGTGCATGGCATCAACTTCAGCCTTCAGCCCGGCGAGAAGCTGGCGCTGGTGGGCGAATCAGGTTCAGGCAAGAGCGTGAGCGCGCTCAGTTTGTTGGGGCTGGTGGCGAATGCGCAGGTCAGCGG
>CALMOI010000114.1 GCA_937871735.1 uncultured Comamonadaceae bacterium | reverse complement strand
CACTTTGGCTTGCATCACCAAGCACTGACCGGCTTCTGAGATGTAGCCGGTCTTTTGCAAGCCGATATCCCAAGCCGGGTTCTTCACCAAGCGGTTGGTGTTGTTGAATTGCACGGTGCGGCGGCCGATTTCTACCTCATGCCCCGGCGAGGTGGAAAGCTCGCGCAGCTTCGGCTCTTGGTAAGCGGCGGCCACTAACGTGGCCAAATCTTGCGCGCTGGATTGGTTGGCGCTGGACAAGCCCGTTGGCTCCACATAGCGGGTGTCTTTCATGCCCAACATTTGCGCGCGGGCATTCATCAGCAACACGAAAGCGGGCAAACCGCCGGGATAAGTGCGGCCCAAGGCATGAGCAGCACGGTTTTCACTGGACATCAGCGCCAAATGCAGCAGTTCGCCGCGTGTCAGGCGCGCGCCCACGCTCAGGCGCGAGCTGCTGTGTTTTTCAGTGTCCACATCTTCTTGGGTGATCTCAACCACCTCGTTCATGGGCAACTGCTTGGCATCCACAATCAGCAAGCCCGTCATCAGCTTGGTGATGGAGGCGATGGGCAGCACGGCCGAGCCATTTTTATTCAGCAGCACTTCGCGGGTGTCTTGATCCACCACCAAGGCCACGCTGGACTTCAAGTCCAAGGCATCAGCGGTGTTGTGCAGGCCGGCCATTTGACCAAAAGAAGGTTTGGCTTCAACCACAGGCTGCGCTGCCGCAGCCACTTTGGAGCCCTTGCGCAATTTACTCACCATCACGGGCTGCTTGCGGCTGCTTTTGCTGATCTTGACCTTGGCTGAGTGAGCCGCAACGCCTTTACTGGCCACACGTTTGTGCGCAGCAGCCTGGGCGGGCACCGACAGGATGGAGGCCATGAGGACATGGGCGGCAAGGAGTTGGAGCAAACGCTTCATGATTCAAGTACCGGAATGGGGGAGTCACCAAAGTGTGCTCCGAATCAAAAATAGGAAAAAGCAAAAAGGTCACACAGCACAAGGCCGTGTAACCCAAATGCATTACTTTAATTGTAAGACCGGCTCAACCTTGAGCGGCCACCCGGTCTGCGGTGCTTTGCAGTTTATTCAGTGCGCTCAAATAAGCCTTGGCGGAAGCGACAACGATATCCGGGTCTGCGCCCACGCCGTTGACCACACGACCGCTGCTTTGCAGTCGCACGGTGACTTCGCCTTGGCTTTCGGTGGAGCCGCTGATGGCGTTCACCGAGTACAGCACCATTTCTGCGCCGCTTTTGACATGCGACTCAATGGCTTTGAGCGAGGCATCGACCGGGCCATTGCCATCAGATTGACCCTTGACCTCTTTGCCCGCCACGCTGAAAACCACGCTGGCGTAAGGACGCTCACCCGTTTCGCTGTGCTGTGACAACGAGACGAAACCGTACATCTCTTTTTCTTGAGTCACGCTTTCATCACTGACCAAGGCCAAGATGTCTTCGTCAAAAATCTCGCTCTTGCGGTCGGCTA
>CALMOI010000113.1 GCA_937871735.1 uncultured Comamonadaceae bacterium | reverse complement strand
CGATGCGCTGGCGCGCTGGGCCAGCTCGTCCCAGCCGCCGGTGGCGGCACGGGCCACGTCGGCAACGGTGGCGTACTGCGGGAGCGTCATGGTCAGCCAGCCACCAGCTCGACAAGAGCCTCGGGGTAGTAGCACAGGGCCAGCGGGTTAGCCTGCACTTCCAAGTCCCAGCCCTTGCCCATCTTGCGAGGCTCGGACTTGGCGTAGTACGGCAGACCGATGGTGTTGACCGCTTCGTTGTAGTTTGCTGGAGCGTTGAGCAAGCCAAAGATGCCTTGCCCGACCGGGAAGACGCGGGCAGTGCCTTCAGCGATGAACTTTTGGCCGCTGACCGTGGCCTCGTACTCGACAAACGTGATGCCGCCGTGCGTGAAGCCGCTGCGCATGTCACCGCCCAGACGGTCTTGAGACTGCTGGTAGTTGGCGTACGCCGCTTTGACCGATTCATGACCCGTAAAGGCGTCGAAGTAAGCCGCGTCGCAGAACGCCATGAAGCCGGTGACCACAGCGCCGCCCAGCTTGGGCTCGGCATGGCGCTTGGCTTCCAGGCACTTGGCACGCACATCGGTTTGGGCATCGCTGAACGCGATGGTGATGGACTTTTCAACGATACCGAACTCGTCATACAAGTCATAGATGACCGAGCCGTCGGCGTCCAAAATCTTGCCTTTGATGGCCCCCAGTCGATGCCACTCGCGGGTGACTTCGATGCTGTTCTTCATGGCCTGCAACTTGTCGTTGATGGCTTGCGCTTGTGAGGCCAAAGCGGGACGGCCATCCCCACCCAGCACCGTCATGTTTTGCAGCTCGCCCGGCAAGATTTGGCCCGGCAGCGGCAGGTGAGCCGCTTCAAAAGTGCGACGGGTGCGCTTGCCCGATTTTTGTTGCTTGCCTTCTTGGCTGCGGTCGGTGTTGGGCACCAAAACCAAACGACCATCAGCGATGTCGATAGTGGCGCTGGTGGTGGCGATGCCTTGCTCGGCAAACAAGCTCATCGCGCCCAGCTTGCCGTATTGCGCGGGCAGCTTGTTAATGGCGGCGGTGAGTGACGTAACAGTGAACAGATCGTCCAGATTCATGGCGATGACCTCTTGGTGAATGGATTGCTGGGTTAAAGGGCTGCCTTAGCCACGATGCCCAACGCTTTGAGCTGGGTCAGGGCGGCAGTCTTTTGCGGAGCGGTGGTATCGACGGGCCAGATCAGGCCAGCGGTATCCACCACGCCGCCACGGGCCAGCACAACGCCGAAGCGGTCGGCGCTGGTTGCGTCGGCGTGGGTGTAGGCCACGGCGGCAGCATCAACTTCAGCACCAGCGCCGCCAAAGTCCACGGGCTGGTGCTTGCCATTGACCAGGGCCAGCACCGCGCCGGGGTAAATCACGCCGCTGCCGTTGGCGTAGGTGGTGCCTTCCAGGCTCCAGGCCGGGTTGACCACGGTGGTGACGATGTCGCTCACAGGGGTGGCGAGGGTGGCAGAAATGGGGGGCATAGGGTGTGCTCCTGGGGTGAATTGGTGGAATCAGCGCCCGACGCGGGCTTCGGCGTCGGCCAACAGCGGGTTGGCTTCGGCGGTCTTGGCCGCGTTGCCGTTGATGGCGATTTCGCCGAACTGCACGGTGTCGGGCAAGCCCTTCAAAAACGCCTTGAACTTGTCGGCTAGGGGCACTTGCTCGTCACCCTCGCCAAACTGCACAGTGCCGGGCTGGGCGGCCAAGTTGTCCAGCATGGCCACGGCCACGGGGCGATGGGCGGGCAGCAGCTTGTTGGCGGGGATGCCCTCGCAGAACGCCACGTTGGCGGCATGGATTTCGGCAGATTTCTTGGCGGCCAGTTGCTTGCGCAGGTTGTCGCGCTCGGCTTGGAGCGCAGCAATTTCCTCTTTGGTCATGGTGGTGGTGTCCTTGGGGTTGAGTTGAGGTTCAGAAAACGCTGGGGTGTCTGCGTGGGTGTCTGCTACAGCGGCAACAGCTTCGGCCTGGGCTTTGGCGATTTCTTCCTGCGCGCCGCGCTCCAGGTCGGCCACGTCCCAGTTGGAGACAACTTTGTCGGCTTCTTCCTGGCCGTACTTGCCGATGAACCACTCGCGCAACTTGCGCCACAAACTGGCGTTGGTGCGGTCGCCCCACTCCGAGAAACAGACCACGCCGGGCTCGGACTCAGCGAATGCCACTTGACGCAAGCCCTTGACTGCCGGTGGCTGCGCGCCCAGGAAGCCAACATGGCGCAGGTAGTACACGCCGGGCACTGGGTTGTTGGGGGATTCGGGCTCGTAGAAGGCGGCGCTGATTTTTTTGAACGCCCCGGCGGCAACCATGTCGGCAAAGTCGGTGTTGACCTGGGCCGGGGTGGCGTCGATGCCACCATCGCTGAACGCCAGAGACGTCACCCAGCCGTATGCGGGAAGGTCGTGACGCGGATGGCCGATGACCAGCGGTGCCTCGTGCAGCGCCGGGTTGTAGGCGGCGCAGGTGGCCTGGAGATCAGACTCACTGAACGCCAGAGTCTGCCCGCCGATGGCTGTGTGTCGGCCCGACTTGAAGATGTGCAGCGGCGCGGGTGCTGCTGCGGGCTTGATGGGAGGGGTTGGGGATGGCATGGAGTAATGGTCGCCATATCAACCCCTGGGCTCTAGCGAGCATTGGTTAGCGTTTTTCTCCCTCGCACGCGCGCGACTCTCTCGCTCTAGGTTGCAGAGCCCGTCTACCCATGCTCAAAGGCCCAAAACCCCGTTCCAAAACGTTCCAAAGAGTCAAGGCATACCTGGGCACCCACTGAGCAAAAAAAACGCCCCAAGGCTGGGGCGTTGTCGTGGCTGGTAGTCGTAGGTTGTGGAGGAGGTCATGGCGGCTCGTCAAGCGCCAGTGAGCCCTGGTGCCGCTGCTGGTATTCGCGATACCAGGCAGCGACGATGCGGCGTACATGCGGCTCTGACAGCCCAGACTCTCGGGCCAGTTGAGGGATGTTATTGCCGGTAAATCGGCTCATCATCTCTCTGTCTCGCTTGGTCAGTTTGTACTGCTTCGCCGACATCATGTAGAAGTTGGCCCCGCCATGCTCTTCGCACAAGCCTTCGACGATAGAGAAGGCCAGCCACGCAAGTCGGTGCATTTGTGCCGAATCGTTCGGTGGCATTTCATGCAGCAGCCGGGCGTACACCGTCAACGCCAGACCTTTAAGCCGATCCGGGTACTTCAGCGGTAAAAGCCCCTCAAGGGGGCCGCGCTGCTCGGGTGTGAGCCGGGCGCTGTCAGCCATTTGCACCCAGGACAATGCCCTTGCGGGATGCCCACTTCTTCAGCGCTTCGATGACTTGGCTGCACTGACGGCTGTTGAGCCAGCTCCACTGCTCCACCCCGGTCTGGCGCAGGACGTAAGCCATCAAGGCTGCGTCGGTGTTGGTGCGAACCTCACCGGCCACAGCCAGCGCATTCCAGATGGCCCGCGCCTTGGCCCGCATGGCATCGCCATCTGCACTGGCCGGGCGCGGCTTGGGGATGTAGGCCGGAGCCTCGCCACGGGCCTGGGCTGCTGCGGCCTGCAAGACACTCAGGTGGGCAAGGTACTGGCGCTGCTGCGTGGCCGTCATGTCCTTGGCGCTAGCTTTTCCAGTCACGGCCAGCTTGAGCGCCGCTGCATCATCGCTCGACAGGCCCAATGCTTTTTGTGCGATGTGGATCGCAGCTAGATTTCCTTTGGTCTTGACGGTGCTCATGTCAGCAACCCCTGCTGTGCGCCACCAACGCCACGGTGCAACTTGGCTTGCTGGCCTGCCCGGATGCCTTCCATGCGGTCGTTGTGCGAGATATTGCGGCCCTTGGTTCTGTCGTCCAAATCTCTGACCGACAAGTTGGCGTACTTGGTGTTCATGTACTGGCTGACCAGCTTTTGGTCTTCGTCGCGTCCAGCAAACTCGCCAACGATCTGCTGTACGCCCCTGACCCAGCCCGCCGCGAATTCATCGCCACGGGCCGTTTTGGTCGCTGGTTTGCAGCGCTTGGACTGGGCTTTGACGTGTGCAAGGCGATCACGCAAACACTGACGCTGCAACACGCTGTACGTGTAACTCGCCACTTCTGCGGCAGCACCGACCCCGATGAAGACGAAGTTCACCTTGCCGCGCAATACGCTTCCGCCAGACCGAACCCGGCGCTGAGTGCAAAAGTGCTCGCACCCAAAGACATGGGCCACCAGCCCCACAAGGCTGGACTCCCAAGGCCGCAGTTCGGCTGCCGATGTCGGCACCTTGGACTCAAGCACGTCCGCAAAGCTCACCGTTTCTTCAGTGAGCTGGTGCTGAGCCATGAGCTTTTGCGCTTGCCGCATTGCTGCGGCGGCTTCGTGGACGTTGCTCGACTTGGACAGCGCCAAACACTTTTTGATCTTTTCCAGAGCTTGTTCGCGGTTCATACGGCCTCCTGCTGGAACGGCTGGATCACGAAGTCCTCGACGCCGCTCACGATGGCGATGCCTGCCACGCCGGTCACGGCCTGCGGGTCGTTGAGGATGGCGTCTTTGTTGATTTCGTCTTTGGTGCGGATGAACTGCACCAGTCCCAGGCGGCGCAAGGTCTCGATGACCGAGTCGGCCCCGGTCACGCGCACGCTGGGCGGGCGGATGCGCCACGCGACTTCGCCCGTGACCAGATTGGCGCTCTTGATGTCTTTGGGGCACAGGCTGACGCGGTTGGCTTCGCACCACGTCTGAATGCCTTTTTGCAGGGCCACGATTTCGCTGTCTTCAAAGGCTAGCACCGGCTGGTAGCGCTGGGTGATGTCGGCGATGGCTGTATTCATCTCGGCCCGGCTGGCCTCGAACTGGCGCTGGGCATCGCCCAAGCGCTTAATCATGGCCGCGCACTGTTCGCGGGTTTGCGGGATTTCCACTTTGGATGCCGTGGACTTGAGTTTGCTTTTGGTTGCCATATCGCTCTCCTTATTTACCTTCGTTGGTGGGTTTCTTAGCGGCCAGTTCAGCCTTCATGCGGCGCACGGTGGGGCTCTCAGTGCGCGGTCCGGGCGGCGGCGCTGGCGGGATTGGCGCATTGGGCGTGGCACCCGCACCCGCAAGCGCATCGGCGATGCTTTTGGGTTGACCGCGCACCGTCACTGGGGCAGCGGGCGGGGCCGCACGGCGGGCGGCTTCGGTTTGGGCCTCCTGCGCGGCATCGG
>CALMOI010000112.1 GCA_937871735.1 uncultured Comamonadaceae bacterium | reverse complement strand
ACCAGCGCACCGGCTTGTACGCGCTGCCCATGCCGCTGCGCTTGGGCATGGAAGGCGCGGGCGTGGTCGAAGCCGTGGGCGCGGGCGTGACCCATCTGCAAGTGGGCGACCGCGCCGCCTATGCCAGCCAGCCGCCCGGCAGCTACAGCGAAGTGCGCGTCATGCCCGCCATGAACGTGTGCAAGCTGCCCGATGCCATCAGCTTTGAAACCGGCGCGGCCATGATGCTCAAAGGCTTGACGGCGCAGTATTTGCTGAAAAGAACCTTGCCGGTTGAAGGCTTGCATCCCGGTGATTTCGTGCTGTTTCATGCCGCCGCTGGGGGCGTGGGTTTGATTGCGTGCCAGTGGGCGCGGGCCTTGGGCTTGCAACTGATTGCCACAGCGGGCTCTGATGCCAAATGCCAGTTGGCCCTGGACAACGGCGCAGCCTACGCCATCAACTACAGCCGCGAAGACTTTTTGGTGCGCGTCAAAGAGATCACCGGCGGCAAGGGCGTGAAGGTGGTGTACGACGGCGTGGGCAAAGACACTTGGGACAAATCGCTGGACTGCCTCGCGCCCTTCGGTTTGATGGCCAGTTTTGGCAATGCTTCGGGCCCGGTGCCCGCGTTTGCGCCGGGTCTGTTGGGGGCCAAGGGCTCGCTGTACCTGACGCGGCAAACGCTGTTCAGCCACATCACCAGCCGCGAGCGCACGCAAGCGATGGCTGACGACCTGTTTGCCGTGGTCGCCAGCGGGCAAGTGAACATCCACATTGACCAGCGATTCCCTTTGGCCGAAGTGCAAGCCGCGCACCGAGCGTTGGAAGCGCGCCAAACCACGGGTTGCACGGTGCTGACGTTGTAAGTAGCCGCTAGACTTTGCAGCACTTCCATAGCCAAGGCCCCATGCCATGAACAGTGAAAAAATCAGCAATTTCATCGAGCAGCATTGGCGACCACCCGTGACACGGGAGGAAACGCAAGCCTTGTTTGACCAGTTGTCGCTGGCGCTCATCACCAGCACCATCATGCTGGTGTGGCTGATGGCGGTGCTGTGGCTGACTGACAAAAGCGCCCATCCAGACCCTACGTGGCTGCTGGTGTGGTTTGGAGCCTTGATCTGGGTGTTGGTGGTGCGCTTGCGGTTACGCAAGCAATTTAAGCAAGTGCGGGATCAAGACTTTGACCCGTTGTGGTGGGCGCATCGCTACACCAAGCTTGGAACACTGTCAGGTCTGGTGACGGGGGTGGGCGGGGCATGTGTGGCATGGATCTTGTTCGAGAACGTGCCGTTGATGGCCTTGTTGGCCATGACCTTTGTGCTGATGAGTTTGGGCTCTACCGTGGTTCATGCGGCCTTCAGGCCCGCCCACCTTGCCTATGTGATGCCGATGTTGCTTTTGGTGGGAGGGGCGGGCCTGCTGCGTGGGGGCTGGTTTTTGAGCTTGCAGGGCATTTTTTGCTTCGGCATGATTTACATCACCTACCGCTTGGCGCTCAAGAAAAACCAAGACTTGGTTGAATCCATACAGCTGCGTCTGGAAAACGCCAAGTTGGTGGTGCAGTTGAAGG
Organism: uncultured Comamonadaceae bacterium; assembly: GCA_937871735.1. Classification (GTDB taxonomy): domain Bacteria; phylum Pseudomonadota; class Gammaproteobacteria; order Burkholderiales; family Burkholderiaceae_C; genus CALMOI01. The sequence goes on along the minus strand of CALMOI010000112.1, from coordinate 1,091 downwards.
ATGAAAACCAAATTGCCGAGGCTGCCCGCAAGCAAGCTGAATTGGCCAACGCCGCCAAAACCCGCTTCTTTGCTGCCGCCAGCCACGACTTGCGCCAGCCCGCGCAGGCAATAGAACTGTTTGCCGCCGCCTTGTTCAACGATGCGCCAGACGAGCCCTCGCGGCGTGCGGCCACCAACATCTTGTCGGGTATGCGCGAGCTGATGGGCATGATCGAATCCTTGCTCGACTTCGTCAGAATCGACACCGCCACCTTGGTGCCGACGGTGGGCCAAGTGTCGATGGCCGAGCTGTCCATGCACATGCGCACCGAATTCACGGCGCAAGCGGCCAAACTGGGGCTGAAGTTTCGGGTGGCGCGTTGCCGTCACACCTGGGTGCAGAGCGACCGCGTGATGCTGGAGCGCATGGTGCGCAACTTGATTCACAACGCCTTGCGCTACACCCCCAATGGCAAGGTGTTGCTGGGGTATCGACGTGTAGGCGAGCACCTGCGCATTGAGGTGCACGATACCGGCATCGGCATTGCGCCTGAGAAACAGGCCCAGGTGTTTGAAGAGTTCGTGCAGTTGGGCAACCCTGAGCGCGACCACAAAAAAGGCTTGGGCTTGGGGCTGGCGATTGTCAGCGGCCTGTCGCGGATATTGGATCACCCGATCAAGCTGTGTTCCAAGCCTGGAGTCGGCACGCTGTTTTCTATCACGGTGCCGTTGGTGAGCAAGCCGAATCTGCCCATTCCTGAGCTGGTGTATGTGCCTCAAAAACCGGAAACCGCCAATGTGCTGGTGATCGACGATGACGAACGTGTGCGCGAGTCCATGACGGGTTTGCTGCGCACTTGGGGCTACACGGTCAAGGCTGTCGATTCAGCTGTGTTGGCCGTGCAAATGATGGAAAACACTGGCTTCGACCCCGACGTGTTGCTGCTGGACTACCGGCTGCGCCACGGCTTGACGGCGATTGATGCTGTCGATCAAATCCACGAATTCCTGGGCTACAAGGTGCCGGCCTTGGTCATGACGGGCAACACCGAGCCTGAGGTGAAAGACAAGCTTGCCCAGCACGGCTTGTCCGTGGTGTACAAGCCCGTG
>CALMOI010000111.1 GCA_937871735.1 uncultured Comamonadaceae bacterium | reverse complement strand
AAACTTGCATCCCATCGCGGAACGTGAACTCCTGCGTTTTTTTCTATCAACCCCTAATTTGAATTTCTTGATTGGTAGTCGAAGTAATCCGACTCTGCGTGCTTCGGTCATAGACAGTGATTTGAGTGTGGCTGATGGTATGCCATTGGTTTGGATGTCTAAATTACTGCGTTTGCCGATTACAGAACGCGTTTCCGGATCTGGTCTGTTTGAGCGCTTGCTACAGCCACCCTTAGCCGCCGGAACTGCGCGCCGTGGTTGGGTTTGGCGTATGTTGGCAGGTGTTCAGGGCAATCCCGATGACTCCGATCTGTTTCAGCGTTTTTTACGTAATTCAGGCGGTGGGCGGGGTTTGCGGGTGTATTTTTTTGGCGGGCCACCCGGCGTAGCCGCCCAAGCACACGCACGTATCAATGCACTAGGGGCTACAGGCTTGCGTTCGGTTGGCTTTGCATGCCCAGGTTTTGGCTCTGTGGAGGCCATGAGCAGCGATGAGTTGATTTCAGCCATCAATGCCAGTGATGCTGATTTGCTGATCGTGGCTTTAGGAGCCGCCAAGGGCCAAGATTGGATCAAACATAACTTATCGCGTTTGACGGTGCCGGTGATCAGTCACTTGGGTGCTGTGGTGAATTTTGCTGCGGGCACGGTGACCCGTGCGCCGGTTTGGATGCAGCGTTCGGGCCTGGAGTGGCTGTGGCGTATCAAAGAAGAGCCTCAGCTGTGGCGGCGCTATTGGAACGATGGCTGGATGCTGTTGTCCTTGCTACTAACCCGTTTGCTCCCCTATGCAGCGTGGCTGCGCTGGGGTGGCGGGCGTGATGCTGGTCGTGTACCTGACATCTGGATTTTGGATACCACCGATTCACCGTGTTTGCGTGTGTCCGGTGATGTGGTAGGCGTGCTAAATGAGCATGCTCACCAAATCCTGCTTGATGCATCGCAGGCGCAGCAGTCCTTGACCGTGGATTTGTCCGCTGCGCGTGTGCTGGGGGGCTGCTTTTGGGCGCAGTTGCTGCTACTGCGCCAGCGACTTGCGCTGGCCGGACACAGCCTTCGCTTAGAAGGTGTTTCACAAGCTTTGCAACAGCAAATACGCTGGAATGGCGTCGAAGATTTGTTGGAATCTCAAACGTCAGCGAGCGCCCAGTAGGGCAATCAAGCCACGGTCAATCAGCCAGCCCAGACCCATGCCTAGCAGTAACACAGCTGGCCAGACGGCTTCGGAGGCCCATGTCAGCAGTCCATTGCGCCACTTGAACCATAGGGACAGCGGCCAGCTGGCAAATTGGCTCAGCACCACGCCAGCAATCGCACCAGGTGTTTGCCCAAGCCGATAACCTAGCGGCACCAGCACCAGCAAACCCAGTGCTCGCAGCGCATTGTTGGCGCTGACCCAAGCGGGTTGACCGTGCGCAAACATGTACTGTTCAATGACTTGGTAGCGAATAGCCAGCAGCGTCAGTCCCAAACCTTGCAGCATCCAGCCCGCCTCGTGGTAGCGCGCGTCATACATCAACCACACGGCCCATTGCCCGCTGGTACACAGCAATCCTGCCAGCAACGCCAACATGGCATCGGCCAGTTGCTGCACCTTGGTGTAGACGCGCCGCGCTTCTGCGTGATCGGCGCGCTGCGCCATGCTCAAGCTGGAAAAAATCACGTGCGCATTCAGCGCTCCGTACAGCCCCACCACCGCTGCCAGCAATGTGGATGCAATCGAAAAGATACCGAACACGGATGTGCTCAGCGTGCCGCCCAAAATCAATTTCTCGCCATGCGCGGCCAAAAATCCGATGATGGATGAGATGAAAATCCACTTCCCAAAGCCCAAAATCTCTTTGGCATAGAGGCTATCCCAGCAAGGGCGGGCGCTTTGGCCGACCAAGTAAAAGTGGCTCATCAGCGTGCGCGTTGCGGATGCGGCCAAGGTGCCCACCAGCAAGCTCCACACCGAGCGCGTGAGCAGCGCCAGCATCAACGTCACCGCCATCGCGACCAATTGCGTGGTGATTTCCAGCCGCGCCAGCCGTCCGCCTTGCAGCTCGCGCTGAGCCAGCGCCAGCTTCATGGATTCCAGCCCTTGGATCAATGCTGATCCGCTGAACACCACCATCATCAGCGGCAGGCGCTCATCGGTGTAGACCGTGCCCAGCGCAAACCAGCCCGCTGCTGCGCCCCAGTGCAGCATCAAGGCCATCGCCAGCACAATGGCGCACAGCACCACGCCGCGCAGCAGTTGCACCATCCACGCCGTACCCAAAAAGCGGGGATGCTCGCCGTGCGGGCTGCGCACCACGCTTTGCCAAATGCCAAAGTCCGAAAACATCACCAGCGCAAAGTACAGCGTGTTGACCGCTGCCACCAGCCCGAAAGCTTCCGGCAGCAGCAGTCGGGTCAGAATCAAATTGCTGACCAGCCGCAGCAGTTGGGACATTAAATTGCCGCCGACCAGCCAGCCAGCGGCTTTGAGCATGCGTGATTTCAGAGATGCTGGTGATGCTGCGGTGTCGTTGTGCATGTTTGCGTTCACCAAGGCCGTGCAGGGCTGACGGTGCCGCCCGCCGTGTCTGCCCACGCTTGTGCCAACTGCTGGCAATGCACGCCAAAATCTGCGGCTTTGTCGCTGGAACCGGCCAGTTGGGC
>CALMOI010000110.1 GCA_937871735.1 uncultured Comamonadaceae bacterium | reverse complement strand
GAAGGGCACCTACACCGACAAGCTGGCGCAACTGGCCAGCCCGCGCACTGGCCGCGTGCACACCCACTACGCCCAAGCCGTCGCGGTGACAGGCCGGCTGTCGAGCAACGAGCCAAACCTGCAAAACATCCCCATCCGCACCCCTGAAGGCCGGCGCATTCGTGCGGCCTTTGTGGCGCCGCCGGGCCGGGTGATTGCGAGTGCCGACTACTCGCAAATCGAGCTGCGCATCATGGCGCACCTGAGCGGCGATGCCGCGCTGCTGCAAGCCTTCCACGACGGGCTGGACGTTCACCGCGCCACCGCTGCCGAAGTGTTTGGCGTGGCGCTGGAGCAAGTCAGCAGCGAGCAGCGCCGCTACGCCAAGGTGATTAACTTTGGCCTGATTTACGGCATGAGCAGCTTTGGTTTAGGAAAAGCCTTGGGCATCGAAACCAAAGCCGCCGCTGCTTATATTGACCGCTATTTTCAGCGCTACCCCGGCGTGAAACAGTACATGGATGAAACCCGCGCCACCGCCAAAGAACAGGGTTATGTTGAAACTGTCCTGGGTCGCCGCCTGTATTTACCTGAGATTAATTCACCCAACGGCCCGCGCCGCGCCGGAGCTGAACGCGCCGCCATCAACGCCCCCATGCAAGGCACGGCAGCCGACCTCATCAAACTCAGCATGGTCGCCGTGCAACACGCCCTGGACAGCCAACACCGCGCCACGCGGATCATCATGCAGGTGCATGACGAACTGGTCTTTGAAGTGCCCGAAGCCGAAATCGACTGGGTCAAAACCGAAGTCCCCCACATCATGGCCAGCGTCGCCCAACTCAAAGTCCCGCTCCTAGCCGAAGTCGGCGTGGGGAAGAATTGGGATGAGGCGCATTAATAATAGCTTTGAGGGATAATCTATGAGTGACTATCGCCGTGATAAATGGATTAATTACAGGGAGGAGGTGATAAGGCTTGATGGGTATGCATGCACTATGTGTGGGAAGAGCAGAGAGGATGGGGTTGTTCTTCAGGTTCACCATAAGTTTTATGATAAAGGAAAAAAGCCTTGGGAGTACGACTATGACGCCTGCGTGACGGTCTGCAAAAAATGTCATGCAGTGGAGCATGGAATTATCCCCCCTGATTTTGGTTGGGAATACTGTGGAAGTGATGATCTTGGTAGCCCTGATGGCGAGTGTGATTATTGTGGCAAGCAAATACGATATATATTTTTTATAACTCATCCAAGTTGGTATTCGCTTGAGGTGGGCGAGCAATGTTGCGATAAATTGACGTCAACTATGATTGCAACTGAATTGATGAGCGCGAAGCGGCTACTTGACGAGCGGCGTAAAAGGTTCGTCTCATCTTCCAAATGGGTTGTTTCTAAAGTTGGAGCTGGAATAAGGCGTGGCAAATTCAATATACGGATAATCAGTGGTGAAAAATTTCGTGTTGTTGTGAATGGAGTGGTGGGTAAAAAATTATTTCAAACTGAGTTGGATGCCAAGTGTTTTATTTTTGATGTCTTAGAGAGTGGCAGGTTGAGTAGGTGGAATAACTTGCGCATGAGAAATAATTTAAGTTTATTTAAATAGATTGCACGATTTATCTGAATTGAATTTATTTACATAATCCGGCGATTATTAATTTCTGCTCATGTTCAGTATTCTTACCCAATTCCAAGGCTGCCGGATGCCTGCGATACGCTCTACGAATGCGGGTGGCTGGAGTGTGGGTTGTGGCGCTGCATCGGGTGCACGGCGGACGGCCTGCCGCGCTGGACGGATGGCACCCAGATGGCGCTGGACGTGGCCGATGGCTTGCTGCGCGACGGCGCGGTCAACCAAGACGCCTTGGCCCGGTAATTTGCCGCCAGCTACCACTGGAGCCGGGGTTACGACTCGGGTGCAGCCTTCACGCAGGAGGCTGCAACCTTTTTGCAAAGGTCTACACTTTGCCGCTTTCCATGAAATTTCGATGCATCACATGAAACGTTTCTTGATCTGCGCTTTGGCGATGGCTGCTTTCTCTACCGCTGCGACGGCGGCGACGGGCGACTTGTGGGAGTTCACCTCCAGCTCGTCCGATCCTGATGGCAAGGCTATTCCGCACGCTGAGCGCAAGTGTCTGCCTGTCGATGGAGTTGACCCCAGCAAGTTGTTGGAGAACATGGGCTCTTGCACTTACGACCACAAAAGCGGCCATGTCAGCGACTTGAAGTTTGCAATGACTTGCCGGGCACCCGGCGTGCCCGCAAGTTTGGGTGCGATGAAGGTGGTGGGCGACGCCAAGCTGAACGGCGCGCGCTTTGACATGCGCTACACCATCACCGTCGGCGGCGACTCAAGCCAGCCGGGTGATGATTTCAAAATGACCGGCAACCTAGAAGGCCGCAAGGTCGGTAGCTGCAACCTGTAAGGCGCAGCCGATCAGGGGCACATGCTGGCGAGGCGCTGGGGCTCAGACACCAAGGGGTTGCCTTCGCCTTGCAGGCGCACGATGCGCTTGTCGCGGGCTTTTTCCCAGGCATCAACGGGGTACTGTTTGGCCCAGCCGCACATCAACTGGCGGTCTTGCGAGCTCATGTCCAGCTTGTACCGGGCGTGCATGTAGAGGGTAATGCGCGCTGCTCGGCCACGCACTTCTTCGCGTGGTTGGGCGCGCTTCAACTGAAAGTCGACGATGGTTTTACAGCTGCCATAAATGGGCGTGGGGTTGCTTGTCCATGCGCTGTAGGGGTAGTTGCTGCGGTCGCCGTTGACTTCGCCGACTGAGGGCACGAGGTTGTTCAAGTCACCTTCGGCCATGCTGAAGGTGGCGTCTGCGTCGGTGCAGTTGTCGCGCCCGCCTTGCTGCCAGCACTGGCGCTGGTGTCCCAAAACCCATGCGGGCACCACGTGCTCCCACTCCAGCCGCTCTGCGCGGGTTTGGCTTTTGCGCGCCACATAGCCGCAACTGCGCAAATCCATTTTTTTGCCAGAGTAGTGGCAGCCGCAATAAAAGTCTTCTTCCAAGCCCTTGAAGACTTCAGGCAGCACTTTTTTGGCATTGGAAAAGTCGCGATGCCCGACGGCTTTGGTGCTGTTGACCAGCTCAACTTTTTCAACGTCCCTGGCGGGATTGGCTTGCGAGGGTTTGGCCGGTGCCTGCTTGGCGGGCGCGCGCTCTGCGGATTGCTGTTGCTGCGCGGGCGCTTG
>CALMOI010000109.1 GCA_937871735.1 uncultured Comamonadaceae bacterium | reverse complement strand
GGCGCTGGCGCGGCTGGCGCTGACTCCGGCCCCGCGTCTGCTGGTTCTGGACGAACCCTACAACGGGCTGGATACCGAGGCCGTCACCTTGGTGGCCGCCTTGTTGCGCCAACAACTGGCCGCCGGGGCCGCGCTGCTTTACACCACGCACCACGCCCATCTGGCATTGGCCGGGCAAGGCAAGCCCGTGCGCGAGCTGCGGCTGGGCCACGCCTCCGATGCGGCCTGGGCTGAGTGATGGGGGCGGTGTTCATGGCGGTGGTACGGCGCGATGTGTTGCTGGGCTGGTACCGGCGCTCGGACGTGCTGGGCACGCTGTTTTTCTTTGTGATGGTCACCAGCCTGTTCCCGCTGGGCGTGGGGCCAGAGCGCGAGCTGCTGCGCACCGTGGCCCCCGGCGTGGTCTGGGTGGCGGCGCTGCTCGCGGCGCTGCTGTCGCTCAACCGCCTGTTTGCCTTGGACTGGGCCGACGGCACGCTGGAGCAGTTGCTGCTGTCGCCCGAGCCGCTGGCGCTGATCGTGGCCGCCAAGGTGACGGCGCACTGGCTGCTGGCTGGGCTGCCGCTGGTGCTGGTGGCCCCGCTGCTGGCGCTGCAACTGCACTTGCCGACCGAGGCGCTGGGCGTGCTGGTGCTCAGTCTGCTGCTGGGCACGCCGGTGCTCAGCCTGCTGGGGGCGATAGGCGCGGCGCTGACCTTGGGGCTGCGCGGCGGCGGGGTGCTGCTGTCGCTGCTGGTGCTGCCGCTGTCGATTCCGGTGCTGATTTTTGGATCTGGGGCGGTGGCGGTGCAGGCCAGCGGCTTGTCGGCCACGGCCCATTTGCAACTGCTGGGCGCGCTGCTGGCCTTGAGCGCCGCCCTGTGTCCCTGGGCCGCCGCCGCCGCGCTGCGGCTGGCCCTGGATTGATCGAACCTTTATCAGGACTTGAGGACTTGCCATGACTGAACTGGCTTTTGCGACACCGTCGCCCAGCGGGGCGGGCGGTGCTTCTCGCCCAACCCGCACTGCCCGCTGGCGGCAGTACGCCGCCCCGCAACGCGCCTACCCGCTGGCCGCACGGCTCATGCCCTGGTGCTATGGGCTGGCGCTGCTGCTGGGGGGCTTGGGCCTGTACATCGGCCTGTGGCTGGCCCCGACCGATGCGCAGCAGGGGCAGGTCTACCGCATCTTGTTTGTGCATGTGCCCACGGCTTGGTTGTCGATGTGGCTGTATCTGGTGATGGCCGCTTGGGCGGCGGTGGGCTGGGTTTGGCAGACGCGGCTGTCGTTCATGCTGGCGCGGGCGCTGGCCCCCACGGGCGCGCTGCTGACGGCGCTGGCGCTGTGGACGGGCGCGCTCTGGGGCCAGCCGACCTGGGGGACGTGGTGGGTGTGGGATGCACGCCTGACCTCCGAGCTGATCCTGCTGTTTTTGTACCTGGGCGTGATGGCGTTGCAAGCCGCCATCGACGACACCCGCCGCGCCGACCGGGCCGGGGCGCTGCTGACGCTGGTGGGCGTGGTCAATGTGCCGGTGATCTACTTTTCGGTGCAGTGGTGGAACACGCTGCACCAGGGTGCGTCGATCAGCTTCAAGGCCGCGCCCAGCATGGACAACGCCATGCTGCTGGGCCTGCTGCTGGCCTCGCTGGGCTTTTGGGCCTACGCCGCCGGGGCGGTGCTGCAACGGCTGCGCTGCCTGATTCTGGAGCGCGAGGCCGATACCGCCTGGGTGCGCCAACTGCCGGAGGTGCGGGCATGAGCGGGCTGAACGCCATCGGTTGGGCCGCCGACTGGGCCACATTTGTCGATATGGGTGGGCGGGGCGGCTACGTCTGGGGTTCGGTGCTGGTGGTGCTGGCACTCTTGGGGGCCGAAGGCGTGCAACTGGTCTTGCGCCGCCGCGCCGCGCTGCGCCAGTTGCGTGACACCTTGGCTGCCGAAGCGGCTGAAGGAGCCGCGCCATGACCGCCCGCCGCAAACGTCTGCTACTGGTGCTGCTGGCTCTGTTGCTGTTGGGTGGTGCGGCGGCGCTGGTGCTGTCGGCCTTCCAGAAAAACATGGTGTTCTTTTTAACGCCCAGCCAAGTGCAAGCGGGCGAGGCCCCGGCGCAACGCAGCTTTCGCGTCGGCGGGTTGGTGGAGGCGGGCAGCTTGCGCCGCGCGCCGGACGGCAACGGGGTTAGCTTTGTCATCACCGACTTGGCCCAGCGCCTGCCTGTGCATTACCGTGGGCTGCTGCCCGATCTGTTCAAAGAAGGCAAAGGCGTGGTCGCCCAAGGCAAGCTGGGGCCGGGGCTGGTGCTGCTGGCCGACGAGGTGCTGGCCAAGCATGACGAAAACTACATGCCCCCCGAAGCGGCCTACGCCCTGAAGCGCGCCGCCGGGCAAGCGGCCCCATCCGCTCAATCTGCCGCGCAACTTGGAGTCGTCAAATGATCGCTACTTGGGGCCAACTGACTTTGATTTTGGCGCTGGCGCTGGCC
>CALMOI010000108.1 GCA_937871735.1 uncultured Comamonadaceae bacterium | reverse complement strand
TCATCGTCAGCCGCGCGCCGAAAGCACGCGTCCAACGCATAGGTCATCTGTGAGTTTTGCGCGTTATTGAAGTCGGGTCGGTTCATGGTCAGGGTGGCAATGCCGCCCTCGACTTGGTACAGCACCGGCGTATCGGTCTCGTAAACCGACGCATCCTCGCGCAGCACAAAGTTGTCACCCGGGTCGTTGTGGCTCATAGAAAAACGCTCAATTCAGCACCGAAGCGCGCAGGTTGTGGGGGTCCAAGCGCGCCAACAACGCCAGTTGCGCAGCGGTCGGCGCAGCGGTTTCGGGCACATTGGCGGGGATGTGCAGCTCAAAGCCAGTGGCCTCTTGCACCTGCGCGACCGTCACGCCGGGGTGTACTGAGCGCAGCTGGGCTTGGTGGTTGGGGCCGCCAAAGTCGATCACGGCCAGATTGGTAAAAATCAGGCGCACATCAATCTCGTCCAAGCTCCAGCCACGCGCCAAGCGCGCTGGGTTGTAGCCGACCGAAGCCACCATATCGACCTCGCCAGAGACAAACACCTTGGTGCTGTGGTTCGGCACAAAGAACGAGTTGGCGTGGCTGATGGAGTTGCCCGGAAAACCGCGCACGCCCAGCATCATCGACTTGGGCTTGTCGTAGTCGCTGCCAATCATCGAGATGTTGGCCTGACCAAAGCGGTCCACTTGCGTCGGGCCGACCATCGCGTGGCGCTTACCGCTCCAGACGTTGTCAAAGATGCGGGTAAAGCCCATCCAGCCCTCGCGCTTGATTTGATAGCCATTGCGCGGGCCAATCGGCACCGGCTCGCTGACCAACCACGCTTCCGAGTCGGTCATCATCAAATCGGGGTTGGTGGTCAACATGCTCATCGACGCCGCCAAGCGCGGCACGATGCCAATGCCGGTGGCCAGCACTTCGCCGTCGTTAATCCACGCATCGGATGCCGCGCAGATGATGCGGTCTACCAAAGAAAATTCACTCATGACACGCTCTCCCGTCGTCAAAATACTGGCAGCGGCAACTTGTGCACCGCTTCGAGACCACCGACACGCTCCAAATACTCGGCGTGGGTGCAATTCACATAGCGCTCGGCGTATTTCTCCCAGCCGCCGTCTTCCTTGGCGCTGGCGGCGTACTCCTTGAAGTGCTTCACGTCGAAGCCATACAGCGGCGCGCACGAGCTGGGGTGGGCACCGGCCGGAATGTGAACCACGCCGGTGGTGT
>CALMOI010000107.1 GCA_937871735.1 uncultured Comamonadaceae bacterium | reverse complement strand
TGATGGGTGCCAAGGGCGCGGTGGAAATCATCTTCCGCGAAGACAAGGGCGACCCCGCCAAACTGGCCGCCAAGGAAGCCGAATACAAAGCCCGCTTTGCCAACCCGTTTGTGGCCGGTGCGCGTGGCTTTATCGACGACGTGATCTTGCCGCACGAAACGCGCAAGCGCATCTGCCGCAGCTTGGTCATGCTCAAAGACAAGAAACTTGAAAACCCGTGGCGCAAGCACGGCAACATTCCGCTCTAAGCCACCAGGAGAAGAACAAGATGTTTACCAAAATTTTGATCGCCAACCGTGGCGAAATCGCTTGCCGTGTCATCAAGACTGCTCAAAAAATGGGCATCAAGACCGTGGCCGTGTACTCCGAAGCGGACAAAGACGCCCGCCACGTGATGCTGGCCGACGAGTCGGTCTGCATCGGCCCGGCCCCGTCGAAAGACTCTTACTTGGTGATGGACAAAATCATCGCCGCCTGCAAGCAAACTGGCGCGCAAGCTGTGCACCCCGGCTACGGCTTCTTGTCGGAGAACGCGGTGTTCTCGCGCCGTCTGGAAGAAGAAGGCATCATCTTCATCGGCCCCAAGCACTACTCGGTCGGCCAGATGGGCGACAAGATCGAGTCCAAGAAGCTGGCCAACGAAGCCAAGGTCAACACCATTCCCGGCTACGCCGATGCCATCGACACCGCCGAACAAGCGGTGGAAATTGCCAAGGGCATTGGCTACCCGGTGATGATCAAGGCCTCGGCAGGCGGCGGTGGCAAGGGCTTGCGCGTGGCGTTTGACGACCGCGAATGCCTAGAAGGCTTCACCTCGTGCCGCAACGAAGCGCGCACGGCATTCGGCGACGACCGCATCTTGATCGAAAAGTATGTGCTGGAACCCCGCCACATCGAAATCCAAGTGCTGGGCGACAGCCAAGGCAATTGCATTTACTTGAACGAGCGCGAGTGCTCCATTCAGCGCCGCCACCAAAAGGTGATTGAAGAAGCGCCGAGCCCCTTCATCTCCGAAGCCACCCGCAAGGCGATGGGCGAACAAGCGGTGGCTCTGGCCAAGGCCGTGAAGTACCAATCCGCCGGTACGGTGGAGTTCGTGGTTGGCAGCGACCAAAGCTTCTACTTCCTGGAAATGAACACCCGTCTGCAAGTGGAGCACCCGGTGACGGAATGCATCACCGGCCTGGACTTGGTCGAACTGATGATCCGCGTCGCTGCGGGCGAGCCGCTGCCCATCACCCAAGCCGATGTGAAGCGTGACGGCTGGGCGATTGAGTGCCGTATCAACGCCGAAGATCCGTTCCGTAACTTCCTGCCGTCCACGGGCCGTTTGGTGCGCTTTCAGCCGCCGCACGAAACCATGTTCCAAGCCAACACCACCGACTTGTTCGGCGTGCGCGTGGACACCGGCGTGCAAGACGGTGGCGAGATCCCGATGTACTACGACTCGATGATCGCCAAGCTCATCGTTCACGGTACCGACCGCAACGACGCCATCGCCAAGATGCGTGAAGCCCTGAACGGCTTCGTGATTCGCGGCATCAGCAGCAACATTCCGTTCCAAGCGGCATTGCTGGCGCACCCGAAGTTCGTGACCGGCGAGTTCAACACCGGCTTCATCGCTGAACACTACGGCGCAGGTTTCCGTGCTGAAGACGTGCCTCATGACGACACCAACTTCTTGGTGGCGCTGGCCGCGTTCGTGCGCTGCAAGTCGCGTGAACGTGCGGCGGGCATCACCGGCCAATTGCCGGGCTACGGCGTGAAGGCCACGCAAGACTTCACCGTGGTGGTGTTGTCGGAAAACGGCAAGGCCCAGTACCAGTACCTGCCGGTGCATGTGGAAGAGTTCGCGGGCAAGACCGGCCTGGCGGCGATTCATGTGGGCGGCAAGAGCTACGAAATCCACAGCGACTCGCGCTTGAATGATGTGCGCATCGAAGGCGTGGTGAACGGTCAGCCCTTCACTGCCCAAATGGAACGCGGCACCGTCAAGAACCCGCTGGCGCTGCGTGTGCAACACAACGGCACCAAGATGGAAGTGCTGGTGATGACACCGCGCGCTGCCGAACTGCACCGCCTGATGCCGTTCAAGGCACCGCCGGACATGAGCCGCTTTGTGCTGTCGCCGATGCCGGGTCTGCTGGTGGACGTAGCTGTGCAGCCAGGTCAAAAGGTGCAAGCCGGTGAGCGCGTGGCCGTGATCGAAGCCATGAAGATGGAAAACGTGCTGTTCGCCGCCGCTGATGGCGTGGTGGGCAAGGTGCTGGCGACCAAGGGCGAGAGCCTGACGGTGGACCAACCCATCATCGAATTCGTCTGAGGTGAGTTTGATGCAACGCCCCTTCAAAGTGCTGGGAGTCCAGCAAATCGCCATCGGTGGCCCGGACAAAAAACGCCTGAGCAAGCTCTGGGTGGACATGTTCGGCCTGGAAGTGACCGGCACCTTCCGCAGCGAACGCGAGAACGTGGATGAAGACATCTGCGCCATCGGCTCTGGCCCGTTCAAGGTTGAAGTTGATTTGATGCAGCCGCTGGATCCGGACAAAAAGCCCGCTGTTCACACCACGCCGCTGAACCACATCGGTTTGTGGATCGACAACTTGCCGGTGGCTGTGGAATGGCTCACGTCGCAAGGCGTGCGTTTTGCGCCCGGTGGCATTCGCAAGGGTGCGGCGGGTTTTGACATCTGCTTTCTGCACCCCAAGGCCAGCGAAGAGCAGCCGATAGGCGGCGAAGGCGTGCTGATTGAGCTGGTTCAAGCGCCGCCCGAAGTGGTGGACGCATTTGCACGCTTGGCCGCGCAATGAGCCACTACTGAACCTCGTGCAGGTGTGAGGGAGACAAGTCAGTAATCAACGCAACGGCGTGGCAGTGCAAACCGCCACGCCGTTGACGTTTTTCAGGTGGCTTCTGCGCCGCGTTTGGCACGGGCGCGGGCCAAGGCGGCTTCAATCACTTGGCGCTTTTTGTCGAGCACCACAGGGTCGGTGTGCAGCGAGTGCGCGGCCAAGTCGGCCAGCTTGTGCTCGGCTTTGTGCTCTAGGCGCAGCGCTTGTGTTTCGGCTTCTTGCGCCAAGCGCTGCGTGTGCAGTTCATAGCGCGTGCGGGCCAAGTCAGCTTGCGGCTGTGACCATGCGGCCCAGCCCGTGCGGGTGCCGCTGGTGTTTTCTAGCGTGATGCAATCGACCGGGCAGACCGGAATGCACAGCTCGCAGCCGGTGCAATACGCTTCGATCACGGTGTGCATGCGCTTGTTGCTGCCAAAAATGGCATCAGTGGGGCAGGCTTTGAGGCACAAGGTGCAGCCTATGCACCAGCTTTCATCAATCACCGCCAGCGTGCGCGGGGCTTCAAGGCCGTGCTCGGGGTTGAGTGGCAACACGGGCAAGCCGGTCAAGGCCGCCAGTCGGGCTACGCCCTCAGCACCGCCGGGTGGGCATTGGTTGATGGCGGCTTGCCCATCAACAACGGCCTGCGCGTAGGCCGCGCAGGCCGGATAACCACAGCGAGTGCATTGGGTCTGCGGCAGCGCGTCATTCAGACGCGCCGCCTGCTGCTGCGAAGTCAGCCCCTTCATTGACCGCGAGTGGCCTTTTTGACGGGAGCGTCACTGGGCGCTTCGGCTGATGCCGGCACCGACTTGGTGGCGCGGGTGCTGGTCTTCTTTGCAGCCTTGGCCGGGCCTTTGGTTGCCGTGGCAAGGGCTTCATCGCTGGCCACCAGCACCTCAACGGGCACCACGGGTTCGGCGGTTTCAATCACAACCGGTGCGGGAGCCGGGGCCAATTCAGGCACGACATCTTCGGGTGCGAAGGAGATTTCTTGCCGAGGTGGCACCAGATCTGCCGGGCGGGGTTGGTGAGCCAAGATGAAGCCC
>CALMOI010000106.1 GCA_937871735.1 uncultured Comamonadaceae bacterium | reverse complement strand
TCCCGCGCCGCCGTCGCGCTGCACCCAGCCGTGGGCAAAGGGCTTGCCGGGCTTCATGCCGATTTGCCACAAGTCCAGGCGGCCCAGGTGCTGCACGGCGGGCTTGATGTGGTCTTCTTCGCCGACCGAGACGCCGCCGCTGGTCAGGATCAAATCGTGGTGGTCGGCAGCGGTTTTCAGGGCGGCAATGGTGGTGGCGCGCTGGTCGGGGACGATGCCCAGGTCGCTGACTTCGCAGCCCAAGCGTTGCAGCAAGGCGCGCAAAAAGTAGCGGTTCGAGTTGTAGATGGTGCCGGGCGGCATGTCTTGTGGGGCCACGTCGCCGGGCATGACTAGCTCGTCGCCGGTAGAAAACAGCGCCACGCGCGGGCGGGCGGCCACACGCAGTTGTGCAAGCCCCAAGCTGGCGGCCAGCCCCAGGCTGGCGGGGCCGAGGCGCTGGCCCTGGCGCAGCACCACGCTGCCCTGGGTCACGTCTTCGCCCGCGTAGCGCACCCACAGGCCGGGGGCGGGCACGGTGTTGATCTGCACGCGGGGCACATCGCCTGCGGACTCGGGCTCCAGCGCCACTGTGTCTTCTTGCATGACGACGGCATCAGCCCCGGCGGGGACGGCGGCACCGGTAAAGATGCGCGCCGCCTCGCCCGCTGCCAGCGGCTGGCCAAACTGCCCGGCGGGGATGCGCTGGGTCACGCGCAGCACGGTGCCGCTTTGGGCGATGTCAGCGGAGCGCACGGCGTAGCCGTCCATAGACGAGTTGTCGTGCGGCGGCACATGCAGGGCGGAGGTGATGTCCTCGGCCAGCACGCGGCCATCGGCCTCGAAGGTGCTGAGCAGCTCGGTGGCGGCCAGGGGCGTGGCCTGGGCCAGCAAGGCGGCCAGGGCGTCGTCCAGCGGCATCAAGGGGACACGGGTGAAGGTGGGCGCGGTCATGCGTACCTTTCGGGGTGATAGTCAAAACGGTCTTGATTCGCCAACAACCACTGCGCCACCGCGCTGGCATCGTTCAAGTCCAGCACGGGGCGCAGCGTGGCCGCAGGCAGTTGCGCGGGTGCGTCGGTGGCAATAGCGACCACAAAATCGTCGTCAAGGTAGCGGGCGGGGCGGCCCAAGGCGGCGCGCCAGACTTCGATTTTGAGCAAATCGCTGTCGCGAAAACCTTCGACCAACACCCAGTCCACGCCGTCGTACAGCTCGGCGATCAGTTGGTGAACGCTGAGTTCGGCCTCGCGCTCGAACTCGCGCAGCAGCGCCAACCGCCGCCCGGATGCGACGACCACTTCAAACGCGCCCGCCTCGCGGTGGCGGTGGGTGTCTTTGCCGGGGCGATCCATGTCAAAGCCCTGATGCGCGTGCTTGACCACGGACACCCGCAGCCCCTGCTGGCGCAACAGCGCAATGACTTGCGCCATCAGCGTGGTTTTGCCGGAGCCGGAGTAACCGGCAAAGCAAACCACCTTCACGCGCAACTCCCGCTGCGGCGCGGCGCGCAAGCCTCAATCACAGTGGCTGGCGATCAGGTGCTTGATGGCATCCACATCGGCGGCCATGACCTGCACGCGCTTAGGCAGCACCTCGATGCCGTTGAACTTGGCGGGACGATCCGGCTGGCGGCCCAAGGCTTCGACGATGGTGTCGGCGAACTTGATGGGCAGCGCGGTCTCCAGCACGATCATGGGCACCCCGGCTTGCAGGTGCTCGCGCGCCACCTTGACGCCGTCGGCGGTGTGGGTGTCGATCATCACACCAAAGCGTTCAAAGGTGTCGCGGATGGTGGCCAAGCGGTCGGCATGG
>CALMOI010000105.1 GCA_937871735.1 uncultured Comamonadaceae bacterium | reverse complement strand
GCATGAGCTTGGCCGAAGGCGGCCACCTGACCCACGGCATGCCGCTGAACATGTCCGGCAAGTGGTTCAACGTGGTCAGCTACGGTTTGGACGCCAACGAAGCCATCGACTACGACGCGATGGAGCGCAAGGCCCACGAAACCAAGCCCAAGTTGATCATTGCTGGCGCGTCAGCCTACAGCTTGCACATCGACTTTGAACGCTTTGCCAAGGTGGCCAAGGATGTTGGAGCCATCTTCATGGTGGACATGGCCCACTACGCCGGCCTGATCGCCGCTGGCGTGTACCCGAACCCGGTGCCGCACGCCGACATCGTGACCTCCACCACCCACAAGAGCCTGCGCGGCCCACGCGGCGGCATCATCTTGATGAAGTCGCAGCACGAAAAAGCCATCAACAGCGCCATCTTCCCTGGCCTGCAAGGCGGCCCGCTGATGCACGTCATCGCTGCCAAGGCTGTGGCCTTCAAGGAAGCCCTGACACCCGAGTTCAAGGCTTACCAACAACAAGTCGTGACCAACGCCCGTATCGTAGCTGAAACGCTGACCGCACGCGGTCTGCGTATCGTCAGCGGTGGCACCCAAAGCCACGTCATGCTGGTCGATCTGCGCGCAAAGGGCATCACCGGCAAGGAAGCCGAGGCCGTGCTGGGCAGCGCCCACATGACCATCAACAAGAACGCCATCCCCAACGACCCGGAAAAGCCCTTCGTGACCAGCGGCGTGCGTATCGGCACCCCGGCCATGACCACCCGTGGTTTCAAGGATGAAGAAGCACGCATCACCGCCAACCTGATCGCCGACGTGCTGGACAACCCGCGCGATGAGGCCAACATTGAAGCCGTGCGCGCCAAGGTCAACGCCTTGACCGCCCGCTTCCCGGTCTACCGCTAAGCCCTGGCTGCGCAGTCGCTCATGAAATGCCCCTTCTGCGGTCACGCCGAGACCCAAGTCATTGAAACCCGGGTGTCCGAAGAAGGGGATGCGGTGCGCCGCCGCCGCCAATGCGCGGCTTGCGAAAAACGCTTCACCACCTATGAGCGACCTGAAGTCAACTTGCCCGCCATCATCAAGAAAAATGGTCGGCGAGTGGACTTCATCCGCGAAAAACTGCAAGCCTCGGTCAGGCTCGCGCTGCGCAAACGCCCTTTCACCACGGCGCAAATCGACAGCATCATCGACCGACTGGAAGAGCATTTGCTGAACTTGGCGGTGCGCGAAGTGCCGTCAAGCCGCTTGGGTGAATTGGTGATGCAAGAGCTGTACAAAATCGACAAAGTGGCCTATATACGCTTTGCCAGCGTGTACCGCAGCTTTTCTAACATTGATGAATTCAAGGTGCTGGTGGACGAAGTCGGGCAGTGAGCGCGACTCATCACTTGCATCTACGCACAAACGTTAGCTCCAACTTGGGTGATGCGCGCGCGCCCTGTGGCGTTGATCACGATCTTGCGCGCCAAGCCACTGCTGCTTTCACCGTCACACAGGGTGAAAGTGCCCGCCTGAAACGCACCCGATGTGAACTGCGTCGCCCCTGAGGGGCTGTAGGACACATAGTTGGCAATGCTGCTGTTGCCTACCAGCTTGAAGGCTCCCGACAGCGGGCCAACCACCATGACAATGGG
Organism: uncultured Comamonadaceae bacterium; assembly: GCA_937871735.1. Lineage (GTDB taxonomy): Bacteria > Pseudomonadota > Gammaproteobacteria > Burkholderiales > Burkholderiaceae_C > CALMOI01. Next base: position 1,479 of record CALMOI010000105.1, on the reverse strand, counting down.
CTCAGACTCAGCCCGGCTGGCATCGTTGTTTTTGTCAACAAACACCAGCCACCCCTGCTCCCAAGCGCCAGAAGTGATGCACGTCCGGCCATCTGCCGACTTGCACAGTGCAACGCGAACGTTGCGCTTGATCGCCTCGCTACGCGCCAACAACAAGCTGGACAACAAGGTCGAAGAATGCGTCGTCAAGCGTGTTCGTGTGAATTGATCACGAAATGACGGGACGGCAAGTGCCGTTAACAACGCGGCAATCGACATCACTACCACCAGCTCGACCAACGTCCATCCCGTTTGCCGGTTGCAAGATTTGCTCACAGATCCTCCCTGTTCTGACGGTACTTCCGCCGAATTTTTATGGAGGGCGATTGTTTCGGGCAGTGACCGTGCTGTCTAGGTAGGCGAAAGTTTTCAATCAGGCCGAAGGGTTAATTGTCAAGTCTTGGGAAATGCAACAGCCCGGCAAACGGCTTACTTTCCCGCTCGATCGCCAGCGTTCAACTGCTGCAAGTTGGCAATGAGATCGTTAAAACGCTCGCCTTGAATCACCACATGGTTGCGCAGCTTGGTCGCGACTTGGTCGCTCTCTTGGGCTTTCAAGGCATCCATGATTCCTGAGTGCTCTGCAAACGAGGTGTCCATGCGGTTGCGCACCCGCAGCTGTAGACGGCGGTAGGGACGCAAGCGCCGATGCAGCGCTGTCGCCTGTTCGGCGAGGAAGCTGTTGTGGCTCGCCTCGTAAATGCGCTGATGGAACACCTCATTCAGCTGGTAATAAGTATCGGGGTCACTGGCATCGCGTGCGGCAGCGCACGCTTGGTGTGCGGCCTCAAGCTCCATCAGCTCAGCGGGCCGGATGCGCCGGGCGGCAAGACGGCCGCACATGGCCTCCAATTCGGCCATCACTTCGAACATTTCCAGAAGACGTTCGACCTTCATTTCGGGAACGATGGCACCGCGCCGAGGCCGGATATCAATCAAACCAGTCGAAGCCAACTGGATGAGGGCCTCCCGCACTGGCGTGCGGGATACGCCGAAAGTTTCGGCAAGTTCTTGTTCATCTAGGCGGGTTCCTGGCGGATAGAACCCCGTCACGATGCGCTCCTCAATCAGTCCGCCCAGTTGCTCAGAACGCCGAACTGGGCTGGAAATAACGTCATCCATCTTTTAGTCCTTGTAGCCCGAAATTTTACGCCAACGGTTTTTGTATCAAGATGTGAACTTTTTGTATACAATTTTCCATAACAGGTATACATTCTGGGCACCTACTCAGGAAACAACCCCATTTCAACCAGACGAAAGAACGCACCACCTCACAAGCTCACTTCAGAGCCTCATCCGACAACGCACTCACCCACAGACTGAACAACAGCAGGAGACAAGAGATGATTATTTACGGAACAGCTTTATTGGCGGCATGTCATTTGACAGGTCTTTTTTTTGGCGACTTACTCGGCGTCGCTATCGGTGTGAAATCAAACG
>CALMOI010000104.1 GCA_937871735.1 uncultured Comamonadaceae bacterium | reverse complement strand
GAGACCCAAATTTTCAGATCAGCGTCCAGCTCGAAATGCCCCGCCGTCTCGATGCTGAAATGGGTGATGCTGCGGTAGGGAATCGAGTGATATTCCACCTTCTTGCCCGTCACGCCCTGCTTGTCAACCAGCAGCAATCTGCGGTTGGTAAAAATCAGGTGGTCACGCACCAGTTCGTAGGCTTGTTCCACCTGTTCACCGGGGGCCAGCACCCGCTGGTATTCGTCCTGAATCGAGGTTGCTTCCACCTTGGAGGCATTGCCAAATAAAGCGTTCATGAGTCCCATCAATGGCTTTCGCGCTGTTGCTAGATTGCGGTGCATGATACGGTCACCCATTGCGTGCTGTAGCCGCCATCACCTTGCCAGCTAAGAGGAAACATGCAACTCAAAATAACACCGAACTGGGCGAATCACAGCACCACGATCGTGACATTGATGGTGGTGGTATTCGAGTTGCTGTCGATTAGCGGCTGTGTCAGCTATTGGCGCAGCCTGCAAGCTGAGCACCAAACCGAGCTTGACTTCATTCGCCACAAAACTGAAGAGCGCGCCCGCGACCTGAACACAGCCGCAGGCCTGCAAATTGACAGCATGCTGCACCATGCAGATACCGCCTTGCGTTACCTGCGCTTTAGCTATCTGAAAGACCACGAGCACTTTGCGATGGTCGCACCAGAACTGATCAGCCTGCACTCCCATGACTTGCTCCAATCGATCACGGTGCAAGGGCCAGATGGACACACGATCTACACCACTCATCCGACTTGGCAAGTCTATGCACCGCGCCGCACCGTGGCGGAAGCATCGTCCACAGCACCCAACGAACATGACGAACTGATCCTCAGCGCACCCTTCATCAACCGCCCTACGGCGCAATGGGTGGTGCAAATCTCCAACCAGATCAATGGAGCTGATCGGCTGATCGGCACCATCAGCACGTTGATTTCGTTGGAAAAAATTCAGCGTGAGTTGCAGCCTTTGCAGACCAATGCCGATGAAATCATCAGCATCACTGACTTGGATGGTCGCCTGCTGTTTCGCAGCCAAGCCATGGCCGAAGCACTGCAACAGCCCACACCACCCCAAAACGCCAACTTGAATGCCGCTCCCGGCAAGTTGGATATTTTCAGAGAGCAAGCCAGCTCCAGCACCCCGGCTCGTGTCAATGCTTGGCAGCGGCTGTCTCACTGGCCCGTCAAGGTCGTGACCAGCGTGAACGAGACACAAGCCCTGGCCAGCACCTTGTCCCTCCACCACACAGACCAACGGCGCACCTTGAAAGTGATCGCAGCGGTTCAGTTGCTGTCCTTGTCCGCTTGCGCCTTGCTGCTGTGGCTGCACCGAAAAAATCAGGCCCTGCGATCCAGTAAAGCACACTACCGCGCCGCCTCAGAACGCAGTCAAATGCTGCTGCGCAGTGCCACCGATGGCATCCACATCGTCAACAGTGAAGGGCGTGTATTGGAGGTCAGTGACTCTTTTTGCCATATGCTGGGCTACGAACGGGCCGACGTCATGGGCATGCACATCAACCAATGGGATGCCCGCTTCACCACCCAACAGATTTTGGATGGCATTCAAGAGGTATTCACAAACCGCCGTCCAGTGCGGCTGGAAACCCTGCACCGGCGCAAAGATGGCAGCACATTCAACGTCGAACTCAGCGGCCATGTGATTGCACTCGATGGTCAGCCTGCTTTGTTCATGTCATCACGGGATTTGACGCAAAGCAACCACGCCGACGCCACCATCGCTGAACAAAATCAGCGCATCTCCATGATTTTGGAAGGCACGAACACCGGCACCTGGGAGTGGACAGTGCCCACGGGCGAACTCATCATCAATGAGCGCTGGGCCCAAATCATCGGCTATACCTTGGCTGAACTGACCCCGGTTTCGCTGCAAACATGGATGCGAGTGGTTCACCCTGAGGACGTCAAAAATTCCAATGTGTTACTCCAGCAGCATTTCAATGGCACCTTGCCCTACTACGAGTGTGAAGTACGCATGCGCCACAAACAAGGGCATTGGGTCTGGGTGCTCACGCGAGGCCGCGTGGCACACCATGATGAACAAGGCCATCCCCTGTTGATGGCGGGCACGCACCAAGACATCAACCAGCGCAAGCAAATTGAAGAAACCCTGCAAATGCTCTTGGACGAGCATGAGCGGCTGCTGAAACACATTCCGGTTGGTGTGTTCCGTTACCGTATAACCCACACGGGCGATGATCGCTTTGACTATGTCAGTGACCATTTCTGCCATCAACTGGGCATGGAACGCGCTGATGTGATGTCCGACCCGCAACGCGCCATTCAAATGCTGCACCCCAGCGATTGGCACAGCTTCATCAGCGGTAACAACGCACCTTGCGTCAAGCACGAGCACTTTGTCTGGGAAGGGCGCTTGCGGGAAGTCACAGATCAGCACGCATCTGCGCTTCCAACGTGGCTCCAAATCGAAGCCACACCCACTCAAATGGACAACGGTGACTGGGTTTGGAACGGCGTTCAATCTGACATCAGCCTGCGCAAAGCGCAAGAGCAAGCCCTGCAAGCCAGCGAATCGGATCTGCGCCGCGCCCAAGCAGTCGCCCGCATTGGCATTTGGAGAGTTGACGTAACCACAGGATCGATCACTTGGTCAGAGGAGACTTACCGCATCTACGGTGTCCCTCGAACATCGTGCCCCCTCAATATCGCTGAGGTTATGACGATGATTCACCCGGAGGAGCGTGTTCACGTCTATGCGGTGTGGCAACATGCCGTCACGCATCATCAACCCTATGAAATAGCCCACCGCATCGTGGTGGGTAGCGAGATCAAATGGGTACAGGTACGAGCTGAACTGATTGCCAACAACCACAATCAAGTGGTCAGCGGGGTGGGTACCGTACAAGACATCACCGAACTCAGGATCACAGAGGATCAGCTGCGTGAAGCTGAGTTGCTGATGCGCTCAGCCATTGAAACCATCGGTGAAGCCTTCGTGGTGTATGACCCGCAAGACCGTCTGGTGTTTTGCAACGATGAATACCGCTCGCTTTACGCAAAATCAGCGGCAGTGATGGTGCCGGGCACTCCCTTTGAAGACATCGTTCGCTATGGCGTGAAGCATGGGCAGTACGAGCGAGAGCAAAGCGATACCGAAGCTTGGATCACCAAACGGCTCCAACAGCACCGCCTTGGCAACCGCGATGTGATTCAACAACTGTCGGATGGCCGCTGGCTCAAAATTCGTGAGCGCATCACGCCCACCGGCCATAACGTTGGCTTTCGCGTCGATGTGACCGAGCTGTACCAAGCCAAAGAAGCCGCCGAAGCCGCCAACTTGGCCAAGAGCCGCTTCTTGGCCACCATGAGCCACGAGATTCGCACGCCGATGAACGGCATTTTGGGCATGGCTCAGATGCTGCTGCGCCCTGATTTATCGCAGCAAGAACGCGAGGAATCGGCGCTCACCATCATGAATTCAGGGGTCACGCTGCTGAGTTTGCTCAACGATATTTTGGATTTCTCCAAGATCGAGGCCGGGAAAATTCGCATCGAATCCACGCCGTTCCAGCCCGGCGAGTTGGTGCAGCAAGTTCGCGCCTTGTTTGCCGCTGTGGAGGCTCACAGCAGCATCCAAATCGAAGCCCAATGGCTGGGCGCTGACGGTGCCACTTACTTGGGTGACTCGCACCGGCTGCGGCAAATGCTGGGCAATTTGGTGGGCAATGCCATCAAATTTGCACCGACGGGGCACGTCAAAATCACCGTCACAGATCTCACGCCCCTCGACACCAGCGGCTACACGCGGCTGGAGTTCTCGGTCAGCGACTCGGGCTTGGGCATTCCACCTGATAAGCAGCGCTTGTTGTTTCAACCGTTCTCGCAGGCAGATCGCTCGACGGCGCGCTTGTATGGCGGCACGGGCTTGGGGCTGTCTATCGTGCGCAGCTTGGCGGAGTTGATGGACGGCACCGTCGGCGTTGAAAGCGAAGTCGGCCAGGGTTCGCGCTTTTGGTTCCAAGTGCGCGTGGCACGGCCCGCATCCAGCGTCCCAGCAACGCCGCGTCCCACGCCGCAGCCTTCCACTTTGTCGCTGCGACTGACGGGTCATGTGCTGGTGGTGGACGATGTCACTCTGAATCTGAAGGTGCTCAAGCTCATGCTGGGCAAACTAGGACTGCACATCAGCACCGCTGAAAACGGCGAAGAGTGCGTACAGCGCGTCACCGAAGGCACAGGCGCACCCGTGGACTTGATTTTGATGGACTTGCAAATGCCCATCATGGATGGCCACACCGCCACGCTGAGCATTCGCCAGTGGGAGCGAGTCAGTCACCCTGAGGCGGCGCGCATTCCCATCGTGGCCCTGACCGCTGATGCCTTCGAGGAAACCCGTCAACGCTGCCTGAGCTCTGGCTTTGACGACTTTTTGACCAAACCCGTGGTGCTGGACACGCTGATGCCGGTGCTCCGCCGCTGGCTCAAAGAGGCACCGCCGGCCAGCGCATCGCCCCCGTTAAGCTCATGAAGCGGGGCTGCTGACGATCCAGCCTTCCAGCGGATCGAACGCAGGCAGCCCCCAACCGGGGCCGTCGGGCGGGCTGCGGCCTTGCGCTTGCTGCTGCGCGGCCCATGCGGCTTGCATCAGGCACAGCACAGCATCGAGACTGTCGCCGCTGGCATCGGCCACCAAGGTGTCGTGCTGCGCGGGGCTGAGTTTCAAGCGCAGGCCAAGTCGGGTCAGACCTTGCTCCAGCGCGTTCACGATGTCTTTGCGGGCAATCAGGCGCTCGGGGGTTTGCTTGGCAAGGTCATCGCTTTTGTAGCTGCGCGAGCGGGGTGCCGCGCCCAGCAGCTCGCGCGCCAACAGACCGGGGTAAGCCTCCAGCGCCACGCGGTCAGCGCGACCCGCGTGCAAGCCGGGCAGATGCGCCTGCGCCGCCAGCAATCCGGGCACGCCCGCATGCAGCATGTAGGCCACCGGCGGATTCACCCATTTCATGCTGGGACTGGAGCCCGCCGGGCCATCGGTAGCACGATGTGCGAATTTGTGGCCCACGGGACGTGCATCGCAAAACGCGGCAAAGGCGGTGCGAATGTCGGCGCGGGGCAAGGCGGTGTAGTGTTGGATGCAAGCCAGCCAATCACGCGGCCAATTGAGGGACTCGACCAGCTCACGCGGCAGGCCAAACGGCAAGTCAAAGCCACCGACCCAAGGCGGACGCGGTGCGGCCAGCCAATCAGCCCATGCCGTCAGGGTGTCAAAACGCTCTAACCGGGTCAGCGTGACGCGGCTGGCTTGGAGCTGCCCCAAGGCCAGCACCACCGGCTTGCGCCGTGTGGGGCTGCTGCTGAAGTCGCAGCCTAGAAGAAACTCAGGTGCGGCCAACAATCGAAGCTGTAGCCATCAACTCTTCAAGCAGCGCCAGCGAGACTTTGCCCGACACGCTGTACGGATCCAACTCAGCCCGCTCGGAGTACTTGAGCAAAATTCGGCTGTTGATGCGGGCCGTGTTCACCAGCCCCATCGTCCAGCCGCCAAACCGGCGCTCGGTGATTTCCTCGTAGTGCAGCAAGATCACGTCTTTGTGCCGAGGGTCACGCAGATTCATCGCGTACAGCTCATTGACCGCATTGCGCCCGCCTTCAATGGCCTGCAAAAAGATGCCGCCACCGTAGCAAAGAATGCCGGTGATGCCGCAAGCTGGGTTGAAGTGCTTGGAGTGAGCCAGCACGTCTTCGATCACGACGGGGTTGTCATCAACAGCGCGGCTGGCGTAGAGCAAACGAACAAGCATGACCGCTCCTACCGGGGAATGAGAGACAAAAATTCGCGGCGCAGCGTTGAATCCTTCAAGAAGGCTCCGCGCATCACCGAGTTGATCATTTTGCTGTCCATGTCTTTCACGCCGCGCCAGGCCATGCAGTAATGGCTGGCTTCCATGACGATGGCCAAGCCGTCGGGCTGGGTTTTGTCTTGGATCAGGTCAGCCAACTGAATCACGGCTTCTTCTTGGATTTGCGGGCGACCCATGATCCATTCGGCCAAGCGGGCGTATTTGGACAGGCCAATCACGTTGGTGCGCTCGTTGGGCAGCACGCCAATCCAGATCTTGCCGATCACCGGGCAAAAGTGGTGGCTGCACGCGCTGCGCACAGTGATAGGGCCGACGATCATCAGCTCATTCAAGTGCTCAGCATTGGGGAATTCGGTGATGCGCGGCGCTTTCACATAGCGGCCATTGAAGACTTCGCTCACGTACATTTTCGCCACGCGACGGGCAGTGTCGCCGGTGTTGTGGTCGCTGGCGGTGTCGATCACCAAGCTGGAGAGCACGCCTTCCATTTTGGCGGTGACCTCATCGAGCAGCTTTTCCAGCTCACCGGGCTGAATGAACTCGGCGATGTTGTCATTGGCATTGAAG
>CALMOI010000103.1 GCA_937871735.1 uncultured Comamonadaceae bacterium | reverse complement strand
ACGATCGTCTGCGCCAAGTTGAGCCGCAAAAAGTGCAAGCTCCCGACGGCAAAGAGTTCTTGGCCGCTGCCGCAGAAAAGCGCGACTTTGATGCGGCACTGGCCGTGTTCCGTGGCGGTGACTTCACGGCAGCACAAAACAGCTTCCTCGACTTCGCCAAGCGCTATCCCAAGAGTGGTTACTACGCTTCGGCATTGTTTTGGTTGGGCAATGCGCAGTACGCCACCCGCGACTACAAAGAAGCCATTGCCAACTTCCGCTCAATGCTGACCTTGGCACCTGAGCACCCGCGTGCTTCTGAGGCCATGTTGTCGATCGCCAATTGCCAAATTGAGCTCAAAGACAACCGCGTTGCTCGCCGCACGCTGGAGGATTTGATCCGCCAATACCCGCAAACTGAAGCCGCGCAAGCCGCCAAAGACCGTTTAGCCAAGCTGCGTTAAGCCGCCCCGTGATGACCGAAACCTTGACCGCTGACTTGATTTCTTTGGCCCCCGATGCTGACACTTCCACCGACACCGCTGACCTGCAACGCAGATTTGGCGGGTTGGAGCGTTTGTATGGCGTGACTGGTGCAGCGCGCATCCGCGCTGCGCACGTCGTGGTCGTGGGGCTGGGCGGTGTCGGATCGTGGGCTGCTGAAGCGCTGGCGCGCAGCGGTGTCGGCCACTTGACGCTGATCGACTTGGATCATGTGGCCGAGTCCAACATCAATCGCCAAATCCACGCCACCAACGTCACCGTGGGCCAAGCCAAAGTGCAGGCCATGCGTGAACGCATTGCGCTGATTCACCCTGGCTGCCAAGTCCACTGCATCGAAGAATTTGTCGAGTCCAGCAACTGGCCGCAACTGCTGAGCAGTGCCAACGAGGACGGCGCACCAGTGCCCGCTGTGTCCGCTTTGATTGATGCTTGCGACCAAGTCCAAGCCAAAACCGCACTGGCCGCTTGGGCACAACAAGCGCGAGTCGGCTTCATCAGCGTGGGGGCAGCAGGCGGTAAGCGCTTGGCGCACAAAGTAGACATTGACGACCTGGCGCACGTCACCCACGACCCGCTGCTGGCCCAGTTGCGCTACCGCCTGCGCAAACACCATCGCGCACCCAAAGAGGGTAAAAAAATCGGCGTGAATTGCGTTTTCAGCCGCGAACCCGTAGCCCCACCCGATGCATCTTGCCAACTGGACGGCGGCGATGGCACGCTCAATTGCCACGGCTACGGCTCGGTGGTCAGCGTAACGGCCAGCTTTGGCCTGTGCGCGGCAGGATGGATTTTTGACTTTTTAGCCCGGAAAGTTGATCCAGGCGAAAAATAACGCTATAATTTGAGGCTACGCTAAACAGCAATAATCACATTGCGATCTAGCTTAGGGACGTTAGCTCAGTTGGTAGAGCAGCGGACTTTTAATCCGTTTGTCGTG
>CALMOI010000102.1 GCA_937871735.1 uncultured Comamonadaceae bacterium | reverse complement strand
TTGTAAATGTTGCCCTTGCGCTGTTCGCGCCCTTCGATTTCGATTTCGTAGTCGAGCAGTTTTTGCCCGTCCACAATCGCCAGCCGGCGTTCTTCTGCCTGCGTGGCGTTGATCAGCATCCGTTTCATCGCGGAACCTTTTTCTTGAACTTATTGAACCTGCCCTCGTGGGGCTAACGATGTCTGAACTGATGCTGTGAACTTGAAGGGAATTGCCGGATGAGCCTGTGGCTGTGTCGAGTGCTAGCTCAACAGCCGGGGCGTGGGCGCGTGGAAGGGGGCGAGTGCGGACGGCTGTGAATCAGCCCTGATAACAGGGGCTGCATGCGTCCGAAGGGCGCTGGGCGGCGTCGCATTGCCATCAGCAGGCGGTGCTTTGAGCCACCGCCGCCAGACAACAAAAATTGACATCATCAGCACCAGAGTCTCGCTTCAATCCGTTCGCCAGCGAGCGCGCTAGCGAACTTAGGTATTCCGTATCGGGGTTTCATGGCATCGGCTCGACCCGCAAGATTGCGTGCCACTGTGGGCATGGGGCCAACAGTCCGCAGGCAAGATGCACGGGAGACATCGACCTTCTAGCGGCGCACTTGGGTGTGATCTGGTGGTGATGTGGGTGTGCGGGGTGGACTAAACTCCTTACCCGGGAATCGACTTCCAGAAAAATCAACCACTTACAGCTATTGTCGCTAGTGAACAACATTATAGGGGCCAAGCCCGCTCCGATTCGGCCCGCAGGACATACTCAGGGTCTACCCCAAGTCCAGATGGTGACGGTGGACGAAGAGTCCGCCGGACAGCGTTTGGACAACTTTCTGATTCGCCACCTCAAGGGCGTGCCCAAGACCCATGTTTACCGCATTATTCGCAGCGGCGAAGTGCGCGTGAACAAGGGTCGCGCCAGTGCCGACACCCGCGTTGAAACCGGCGATGTGGTGCGCCTGCCGCCCGTGCGCACCTCCGACAAAGCCGAGGCCAAGCTGGCCAACCCCGCGCCCGGTCGGGAGTTTCCGCTGCTGCTGGAAGACGATGCGCTGCTCGCCATCGACAAGCCCGCTGGCGTGGCCGTGCATGGCGGCTCGGGCGTGAGTTTTGGTGTGATCGAGCAACTGCGCCAAGCCCGGCCCGCCGCCAAGTTCTTGGAATTGGTACACCGGCTTGATCGTGAAACCAGCGGCATCTTGTTGGTCGCCAAAAAGCGCAGCGCGCTGAAGCATTTGCAAGACCAGTTCCGCGAGCGCGAAACCGGCAAGACTTACCTTGCGCTGGTGCTGGGCGACTGGCCCGCATCTAAAAAAGTGATCGACGCGCCGCTGCACAAGTACCTGCTGCCTGATGGCGAGCGCCGCGTCAAAGTCGTACCCAAAGACGACCCGGACGGCATGCGCTCGGTCACGCTGGTGCAGGTGCGCCAGCGCTTGCCCGGCTACACGCTGCTGGAAGTGACCATCAAAACCGGGCGCACGCACCAAATTCGGGTGCATCTGGCCTCACAAGGCCACGCCATTGCCGGAGACGACAAATACGGCGACTTTGAGCTGAACAAGTCCCTGCAAAAGCGCGGGCTCAAGCGCATGTTTTTGCATGCGTGGCGGTTACAGTTCACGCACCCGGCCAGCGGCGAGCGCGTCGAATTGCACGCGGCTCTGCCTCCCGAACTTGAAAGCTTTGTCGCCCATGTCGCAACGCCCTCGCCAGTTTGATTTGATTGCCTTCGACTGGGATGGCACCTTGTTTGATTCCACTCAAATCATCGTGCGCTGCATACAGCGTGCGGTGGTGGATGTGGGCGGAGCCCGCCCCAGCGACCAAGCCGCCGCCTACGTGATCGGCATGGCCTTGATGCCCGCGCTGGCCCATGCCGCTCCTGACGTGCCGCCCGCCCTGTACCCCCAGCTCGGCGAACGCTACCGCCACCATTACTCGCAGCACCAAAACGACATCAGTTTGTTTGATGGCGTGCTGCCGCTGTTGGCCGACTTGCGTGCGCGCCACCACTGGCTCACCGTGGCCACTGGCAAAAGTCGCCGAGGTCTGGATGAAGCGCTGCACACTGTCGAGCTGCGCGGCATGTTCGATGCCTCCCGCACCGCCGACGAAACCCACGGCAAACCGCATCCGCAAATGCTGCACGAGTTGATGGCTGAGTTCGGCGTCGAACCCGAACGCACGCTGATGATTGGCGACACCACCCACGACCTGCAAATGGCGCTGAACGCCGGATGCGCCAGCGTGGGCGTGAGCTACGGCGCGCATGAGCCCCAAGCCTTTGATGCGCTGCAACCGCGCTTTGTCGCCCACACGGTACGCGAATTGCATGACTGGTTGCTCGCCCACGCCTGAGCGCGTGTTGATCTTGAACGTTGTCACCGCCTTGGCCTATGACTGATACCTGCTCTGACTTCACCTCCATCGCTGTGCCGTTGTGCAGCAGCGCCGAATTGATCCACGGCGGCGATGCCGTACCGTTCGACTTGATCTACGCCGGGGAAACCTGCCGCGCTTTCGCCATTCGCTTTGAAGCGCAGGTTTACGCCTACCTCAACCGCTGTAGTCACGTCGCCATCGAGATGGACTACCAACCCAACCGTTTTTATGACGACAGCGGCCAATGGCTGTTGTGTGCCACCCACGGTGCGGCGTACCAGCCCGACACCGGCGCTTGCGCGGGAGGCCCATGCCAAGGCGGCTTGATCAAGATCAAATTGAGCGAGCGTGATGGCATGGTTCACTGGCACACTGAGCCCTCTGTGCAACCTGTTAATTTTTGACCATGACCGATTCCCATCACCCCACTGCGACCGAACCTTATCTTCCCGAGGCGGCGGCTGGCATGGGGCCAGCGGCTGCACACCCTCCCGGCTGGGAGCGAGCCACGCTGGAGAAATTGGCGTTCGCAACCTTGGACGAGCAGCGCACGGCCCGGCGCTGGCGCAACGGCATCCGACTGGCTTGGCTGGCGTTGGTGGTGGTGATGTTCTGGGTCGGCTTTAAAAACAGCGATCCGGCGGGCGATGTGTCCACTGCGCACACAGCTGTGGTCGAAATCAAAGGCGAAATCGCCTCGGGTGCCGATGCCAGTGCTGAAGTGGTGGTGGCCGCCATGCGCAGCGCGTTGGAAGACAGCGGCTCGCAAGCCTTGGTGCTGCTGATCAACTCGCCTGGCGGCAGCCCGGTGCAGGCCGGCATGATCAACGACGAAATCGTGCGTCTGCGTGCGCTGCACAAAAAGCCGATTTACGTGGTGGTGGAAGAGTCTTGCGCCTCGGCGGCTTACTACATTGCCGCTGCCGCTGACAAAATTTATGTGGACAAGGCCAGCATCGTCGGCAGCATCGGCGTGCTGATGGACGGTTTCGGCTTCACCGGCCTGATGGACAAGCTCGGCGTGGAGCGCCGCTTGATGACTGCTGGCGCGAACAAAGGCTTCCTCGACCCCTTCAGCCCGCAGACCGAAGCGCAACGCAGCTACGCGCAAGCCATGCTGAACCAGATTCACAAGCAGTTCATCGATGCGGTTAAGCAAGGCCGAGGCGAGCGCCTGAAAGAAACTCCAGAGATGTTCACTGGCCTGTTTTGGACGGGCCAGCAAGCCGTGACGATGGGTTTGGCTGATGGTTTTGGCACGCTCGATACAGTAGCCCGCGACGTGGTCAAGGCCGAAGAGATCATCGACTACACCCGCCATGACAATGTGGCCGAGCGCTTGGCCAAGCGCTTCGGTGCCGCTATCGGCGCAGGCGCGGTACACGCCATGAAGGCCGTGCCCGCGATTCGCTGAGTTTTTCTGGATTCAACGCCCAATGGCAAACACCGCTGGGGTGTGGTTGTCTGGCCCGTTGGGCTGTTGCCGCCACGCCTTCACCAATTGGCTGCGGGTTTGGCCGCTGGGCAGCGTCAAACCACTGCTGACGCTCAAGCGCGTGTTGTGTTGCAGCGTCTGCACCAAGGCTTGCAGCAGCGCCGCGTTGCGGTAGGGCGTTTCGATGAAAAGCTGGGTCTGGCCGGTTTTCAGCGCCAGTGATTCCAACTCGCGGATGCGGCTCACGCGCTCTGCCGAATCCTGCGGCAGATAACCCACAAACGCGAAGTTTTGCCCGTTCAGCCCGCTGGCAGCCAGCGCCAGCAACAGCGACACCGGCCCCACCAGCGGCACCACTTCCAAGCCCAAATCATGCGCGGCGCGCACCACCGAGCTGCCAGGGTCGGCTACGGCGGGCATTCCGGCTTCGCTGATCAGGCCGATGTCATTGCCATTGAGTGCCGCCGCCAGCAGCGGGCGCGCATCAAAGTGCGCGCCGCCCACGTGGTCGCCCTTTTTGTGGACTTCACGTGGCAACTCGGTGATGTTTTGCGCTTGCAAGGGCAACGTCAGCGGCACCAGCGCATCAATGCGCTTGAGGTAAGCGCGCGCTGATTTGGCGTTTTCGCAGACCCAGTGCGTGAGCTGCGCCGCCACCGCCAGCGTGCCGTGAGGCATGACATGGTCAATGGCGATGTGGCTGTCGCAGCCAAAGTCCAGCGGCGCGGGTACGAGGTAGAGCTTGCCGTGGCGGGCTGTGGCGGCGGGTGGCGTGGTGTGCGTACTCATAACAGTTTGACTCCGGCAGCCCGAATCATCCGGCACGTCCGTATCAACGGCAGGCCGACCAGCGCAGTCGGGTCGTCGTTGTCGATGGCGTCCAGCAGCGCGATGCCCAGACCTTCGCTTTTGGCGCTGCCGGCGCAGTCGTAGGGTTCTTCGGCGCGCAAATAGGCTTCGATGTCCGCATCGCTCAGGTCGTGAAAGCGCACGCTGACTGCGGCTAGATCGACTTGTTCAAAGCCGGTGGCGGCGCAGACCACGGCGACGGCGGTCTGGAAGATCACGGTTTGGCCGCGCATTTGGCGCAGTTGGGCTACGGCGCGTTCGTGATTGCCGGGTTTGCCCAGCGGTGCGCCGTTCAGGTCGGCAACTTGGTCAGAGCCAATCACCACGGCGTGCGGATGTTGCTGCGCTACCGCGTGGGCCTTGGCGAGCGCCAAACGCAGTGCCAAGTCGCGTGGGGTTTCGTGGGGGTGTGGCGTTTCGTCCACATCGGGGGCGGCCACTTCAAACGGCACGCGCAGGCGCTCCAGCAGTTCGCGCCGGTAGCGCGAGGTGGAGCCCAGCACCAGCGCACGACTGGCGGCAGAGGAGGGGGAGGCAAGATCGGTCATGCGCAGATTCTCTTACACTGCCCGCATGAAAAAAGAGTTTGTCGCCACGCGGCTGGATGTGCAGGCCTTTGCACAAGCCGCCACCCCTTGGTCGCGTCAGGATGCGCTGGCCGACTATGAACGTTTGGCTGAAGAAGCCCAAGGCTCCATCGACGGCTTGACCGTGAGTTGGACTGCGCAAGGCCAATTGCGCGCCACTCCCGGCGGCGCAGATGAAGTCTGGTTGCATTTGAGTGTCCAAGCTCGCTTGCCGCTGACCTGCCAGCGCTGCATGGGCCCGCTTGACACCGAAGTCGCGTCTGAGCGCTGGTTTCGCTTCGCCGCCGACGAAGCCGCCGCCGCCGCTTTGGACGACGAGGTCGATGAAGACGTGCTCGTATCAGCCCCCGACTTTGACCTGCACGAGCTGATTGAAGACGAGTTGCTGATGTCGCTGCCCTTGGTGCCACGTCACGACATTTGCCCCGTGCCCGTGAAGTTGGCAGTAGAAGATCCCGAATTTGAAGCAGAGTTGGACGCCAAGCCCAACCCGTTTGCCGCTTTGGCCAAGCTGCGCTTGGATAAATCGAGCTGAGAAATAACGGAGCTGCGCTACAATCTAAGGCTTCGCGCGGAATTTGGCCGCGCGTACCTTTTCAACCCATCTCAACCTGAGGCTGCGCCTGCCTGAACTGCGCGGCGTCATTTGCTTTCAAGGAGCCATCATGGCTGTCCAACAAAACAAAAAGTCCCCCTCCAAGCGCGGCATGCACCGTTCGCACAACGCCCTGAACACTCCGGGCATCGCTGTGGAACCCACTACTGGTGAAACCCATCTGCGTCACCACATCAGCCCCAACGGTTTTTACCGTGGTCGCCAAGTGCTGAAGAACAAGTCTGAAGCCTAATCTGGCACCAGACACCAGGCCCGGTGCTACGTCAGTAGCCTCGGGCCTTTATTTTTGATGCGAACATTTCACCCATGATCACGCTCGCTGTGGACTGTATGGGCGGCGATCACGGGCCGCGTGTCACTTTGCCTGCTTGTCAGCAGTTCTTAGACAGCCATCCTGATGCGGAGCTGCTGCTGGTCGGTTTGCCCGAGGCTTTGGCTTCGATGAAGCATCCACGCGCCCGCGTGGTGCCCGCCAGCGAAGTGGTCAGCATGGACGATCCGGTCGAAGTGGCGTTGCGCCGCAAGAAGGATTCGTCGATGCGGGTGGCGATTCAGCAAGTCAAAGATGGCGCTGCGCAAGCCGCGATCTCCGCTGGCAACACCGGCGCATTGATGGCCATTGCCCGCTACGTGCTGAAAACGCTGGATGGCATTGACCGCCCAGCCATCGCCTCGGTGATGCCCAACGTCAAGGGTGGTGCCACCACCATGCTCGACCTCGGTGCCAACGTGGACTGCACGGCAGAGCATTTGCTGCAATTTGCGGTGATGGGCTCGGCGCTGGTGTCGGTGCTCAGCAACGACGATGCGCCCACTGTGGGCCTGCTCAACATCGGCGAAGAGGCGATCAAGGGCGGTGAAATGATCAAAAAGGCGGGCGAGTTGCTGCGCGCCGCAGGTCGCTCTGGCGACTTGAACTTCTACGGCAACGTGGAAGGCAACGACATTTTCAAGGGCACGACCGACATCGTGGTCTGTGACGGCTTTGTCGGCAACGTGGCGCTGAAGGCCAGCGAAGGCTTGGCCACCATGATCAGCGACTTCCTGAAAGCCGAGTTCTCGCGCAATGTGTTCACCAAAATGGCTGCGGTGGCGGCTTATCCGGTGTTATCTGCGCTTAAAAAGCGTTTTGACCATCGGCGCTACAACGGCGCGGCCTTGCTGGGCTTGCGTGGATTGGTGTTCAAAAGCCACGGCTCTGCTGATGAAATGGCCTTCGGCAATGCGCTGAACCGGGCGTATGATGCGGCCAAAAATCAACTCTTGGACCGTGTGCGCGCCCGCATTGCCCACGCTGCGCCTTTGTTGGCCCAGCCTGCACGCCCCTTGGCTCCCGCTGCGGTCGCCCTAGACTGAAAACGATGAGACGCTATTCCCGCATTACCGGCACCGGCAGTTTCCTGCCGCCGCGCCGGTTGACCAACGCCGATCTGGTGGCCGAGCTGGCCGCACAAGGCGTTGAATCTTCCGATGAATGGATCGTGG
>CALMOI010000101.1 GCA_937871735.1 uncultured Comamonadaceae bacterium | reverse complement strand
GTATGAGATGCACTGCTTGGCTTGTTTTGCCGAGCTATTTTTTTTACTTTTTAACTTTACAAAGGGGCAAATCTATTGTGCTAACGTCGCCGCCCTACGGTGTTTCCATGCCGTAGGTGTGAGACCAAACTTGAGAAAGTGAGAACAATATGCCAGGGAAAAACGCAGTCATTGTGTTGGGCGGAGGTTGCTTTTGGTGCACTGAGGCGGTGTTTGTACGCGTGCGCGGCATCACTGATGTGGAGTCAGGCTACTGCAACGGTCATGCCCTTCAGCCCAGCTACGAACAGGTTTGCACGGGCAAAACTGGGCACAACGAAGTGGTTCGACTTCAGTACGACCCCACACAAATCACCTTGCGTGAGATTTTGGAAGTTTTCTTCCTGATCCACGACCCCACCACGCTCAACCGGCAAGGCGACGACAAAGGCACGCAGTACCGCAGCGGTATTTACTGCGCCAATATCGCTCAGCAAATCGAGGTGCAAGCCTTTGTGCGCGAGTTGACGCAGTCAGGCGTGTTTGACGAACCGGTGGTCACTGAGGTGATGCTGTTGTCCAACTACTGGCCTGCCGAGGACTATCACCAAGACTTCTTTGCACGCAATCCGTATCAGGGCTATTGCCTGGCCGTGGCTGCGCCCAAGGTCGCCAAGTTCCGCAGCACCTTCGCGCGGCTGGTGAAAGACTGAGCGTCTGCAAATCACAGTGCGCATCGCAGCTTCCACTCACTTGCAACGTCTGCGTGCTTGGCGCGGCGTGGGTGGCGGTGCGCGCTGGGTTTGGGCTGCGTTGGTGCTGGCGGTGCTGTGGGCACCCACCTTGGGTGCGTTGCACCGTCAGTTGCACGCGCACCTGCGGCCAGAGGTGGCAGCGCGGTCTGTGGTCAGCCCGCTGCATGCCACGCTCAGCGCCTTGTTTGGTCACCGAGGTGACAGCGCTGATTGCCAGTTGTTTGACCAGTGCGCCAGTGGCGACGCATTGGTCGGTGTGCCGGTTGTGGCCTTGCCGTCGGCTCCGCCGCTGTACTTTGCGGTGTTGGTTTCGCTGGCGGCATATACCCGCATCCCCGCGTTCTACAACGCACGCGGCCCGCCCCGGGCTCGTTGATTTCCCCTGACTTGTGAGATGTGCCACTGCAAGCCCATGGGCCTGCGGTGGCGTCGTGCTTTTCTGATTTCAACGAGCTTTTGATGACCTCTTTTCTGGCTTGCCGCGCCGCTGGCGCAAGTTTGGGCGCGTGCGCCTGTTTCATTCACCCTGAATTTCACCTGGGACGCCCGGCGCGCCCGCGCTGGGTGAGTGCCGCCGTCTGGGCTGTGTGCGCCGGGGCCAGTGCTGCCGCGCTGGCCGCTGACGCTGTCGATACCGCCACACCCAGCCTGGGCACCATCACCGTCACCGGCAACCCACTGGGCTCGGGCGAGGTGATTGCGCCCACCCACCAACTGCAACTGAGCAGCGCCCCCAGCCAAGTCAAAACCACGCTGGGCGAAACGCTGGACGGCCTGCCCGGCGTCAGCAGCAGCTACTTTGGCCCCAACGCCAGCCGCCCGGTGATTCGCGGGCTGGACGGCGACCGCATCCGCATCCTGAACAACAGCGGGGCCAGTCTGGACGCCTCGGGCCTGAGCTACGACCACGCCGTGCCGCTGGAGCCCTTGACCATCGAGCGCGTCGAGGTGCTGCGCGGCCCGGGTGCTTTGCTCTACGGCGGCAGCGCCACCGGCGGCGTGGTCAATGTGCTGGACAACCGCATCCCGCGTGAGCCCATCGAAGGCGTGGTCGGCAAGGCCGATGTCGGCGTGGCCAGCGGCAACCGCGAACGCGGCGGCGCGCTGCTGGTCGAAGGCGGCACTGCACACTGGGGGCTGCACGCCGATGCCTTCAGGCGCAACACGGGTGATGTCGATGTGCCGCGCCTGCTGCCGTGTACCCAGGGTGGTTTGACCACTTCAGCGCGGCGCATCTGCAACTCGGCCAGCCAGACCGATGGCGGCGCGGTGGGCGGCAGCCTGTTTTTTGACCAGGGCTACCTGGGTGCGTCGGTCAGTACTTACCACAGCCACTACGGCACTGTGGCCGAAGACGAGGTCACCATCGGCATGGACTCGCAACGCTACGCACTGGCGGGCGAGTGGCGCGGTGGCGCGGGCGACTGGGTGCGGCGCGTTGAAGGGCAGTGGAGCCGCACCGACTACCAGCACACCGAGTTTGAGGGCAGCGAGGCCGGTACCCGTTTTGCCAACCAGGGCCACGAGCTGCGGCTGCAAGTGCAGCACCGCGACATGGGGCCGGTGGCCGGGGTGATCGGCCTGCAAGCCGAGTCGGCAGACTTCAGCGCCGATGGCGAAGAGGCTTTTGCCCCGTTCAGCCACAGCCGCAATACCGCGCTGTTTTTGCATGAAGAGTGGGCAACGGGCTGGGGCAAGCTCAGCTTGGGGGCGCGCACCGAATCCGTCCAAGTGCGCTCGCTGGGCAACCCTGACACTAGCATCACCCGCTTTGCCGTGGGCGAGCGCCAGTTCCACCCGCACAGCGTGGCGCTGGGCAGCTTGGTGCGGCTGAGCCCGGCGTGGCAACTGACCGGCAACTTGGCCCACACCCAACGCGCACCCAAAGACTACGAGCTGTTTGCCAACGGCCCGCATCTGGCCACCGCCGCCTGGGAAACCGGCAACCCCGATCTGCGCACCGAGCAATCGACCAGTCTGGACATGGGCGCAGCATGGCAAGACGGCCCGCACCGCTTCAGCCTGAACGCCTACCAAAGCCGCTTTGCCCGCTACATCGGCCTGCTGGACACCGGCGACCAGATGGGCACCGATGGTGAGCGCAACCCGCTGGACGCCAACGGAGACGGCGTGGCCGACGCCAGTGGGGCCGAGATCGTGCCCGAGCAGGCCTACCGCAGCGTGCGCGCACGCTTCACCGGGCTGGAGGTCAGCGGCAACTTGCGCCTGCTGGGGGCTGGTGGCTTGCAAGCCGGGACGGGGCAAGTGCTGGACTTGCAGTTGCGCGGCGACATGGTGCGCGCCACCAATCTGAGCACGGGCGAGCCGCTGCCACGCATCGCTCCGGTGCGCGTCGGAGCCACGCTGGCTTGGACGCAAGGGCCGTGGAGCGCCCGCATCGGCGCTGATCACTCCGCCGCCCAAAACCGCGTGCCCAGCACCAGCCGGGCCACCGAGGCCTACACCCTGTGGAACCTCGGGGCCAGCTACCGCCAGAAGCTGCCCTCGACCAGCCTGACGTGGTATGCCCGTTTGGACAACGCCACCAACGTGCTGGCCTACAGCGCCAGCTCGGTGCTGACCAGCACGGCCTTTCCCAAAGCGCCGCTGCCGGGGCGTAGCCTGAAGCTGGGCGTGCAAGCGGTGTTCTGATCGCCGACCCAGCGCCTGAAAGCACCACGGCCCGCAACCCAGAAGGGCAGCGGGCCGTGTGCTAGACCGGTGAGTCAGCGGGTGGACGTTCAGGCCGGGGCCATGAAGCCCAGGTTCTTGGTGGTGAAGTTCTTCAGATTGGGCAGAACCACGGTTTGTTCGCTGTCTGACACGCCCATCCACGTTGCCAAGGTCGAGGCCAATTGGTCAATGGAGGTGGTGGGAATCAAGCGGCCTTGGCCCACGTCGTTGGGGCCGTTGTTCGCAAACACGGGCGATGTACCGACAAACGATTTACCCAGCACGCCGCCGCCCATCACAAACTGCACGCCGCCCCAGCCGTGATCCGAGCCGCTATCGTTGCTGACCAAAGTGCGTCCAAAGTCAGAAGCGGTGAAGGTGGCAACTTTGTCGGAAATGCCCAACTCCACGGTGGCGGCGTAGAAGGCGGCCAGCGCGTCGTTCAGGTTGGTCATCAGATTGGCGTGTTCTGTGAGTAAATTGCTGTGGGTGTCAAACCCGCCGGTGGAGACGAAAAACACCTGGCGCTTGGCACCCAGCGTGTTGCGGGCAGAAATCAGCTTGGCCACCATCTTGAGCTGGCTGCCCAGCCAGTTGTTGGCCGGGAAGGCGGTGGCGATGGCCGGTGCGCCAGTCAGTCCAGCCGTCAGTTGGTCGCCGGCTGTGAGGGCTCGGCTGGTGATCTTGCTGTACTCGTTTTCAAACAAATTGGTGCGTGCGCCGATCATCAAATCGCGCAGCGCCGACGAGCAAGCCGCCGAACCAAACAACGCGCTCTTGATGCCGGTGATGGGCACCGCGCCACTGGGCGTGACTTGGTACTGCACCGCGCTTTGCCCGGAAACAAACACCGCGTTGCCGGTCACGCTGATGCACGTGAATGTCGAATTGCCATTGCCCGCCGCGTACAAGTCACCGATGCGGCCGCCCCAGCCGGTGGTCGTGCCTTCAACGCCGAACGACTGCACATAAGACTGTTGGTCGTTGTGCGAGAACAGCTTGGGCGGCACCACGGCTTTGCCGCTTGTCCACTGGGCTTTGGTGATGGGCTGCATCAGCGTGCCCACGTTCAAGATGGGTGCCAGCTTGCCCGCGTTGAAAATCGGCAGCAACTTGGCCAGATTGGGGTGCAGCGCGTACCTCGCGCCGCCGGGCAAGGCGGTGGTGGGCGTGAGCACCGTGGGAATCAAGCTGCTTTGCGGGATGGCGATATTGCTGCGCAGACTGGCGTAGCTGTTGTAGTTGGTGCTGTCGTAGGGCACCAGCGTGTTGGCGTAGTCGTTGCCGCCGTTCAAGAACACGCAGACTATCGCTTTGTAGTCGGTGGCGGTGGCGGCAGCGGCTTCGCTGATGGCGCTGAGCGACATGGCCAGCGGCAGACCCGCGCTGCCAGCCACCGACAGCACAGAAGCGCGCTTCAAAAATTCGCGGCGCGAGGCATTGTTGGGCTGAATTTCGGGATGGAGGTTGTTCATGGCCGTGCTCTCACTTTTGCGCGATGTACTCGGGGGCCGCCAAAATCAGCATGACAGCGGCTTGGATGCGGTTGGTTTTGCCAGCAGCAGTGGTGACAGCAATGGTGTCGAGCGCCGTCTTCAGCGGAGCCAGCGTGGTGGCTGAAACTTGGTTGGCCGCCAACAGCAGGTTGACCTCGCGCAGCAGGGCGGCACTGTCGGCCACCAGCGGCATCAGCTTGCTGTAGTCCGGGCGCGTCTCGCCGATGTTGCTGCCAGCCACAAACTGCTGCACAAAGTTGACGTAACCCGAGACCGTGGCCTCGTTGGTGATTTGGAACTCGGGCGCGTGCAGTGCTTTCGTAGCCAAACTGGTGCTGGGTGGCACATAACCGGGGCGGAAAAAGTTGAACACCGAGGGCGAGTGCAGCGGGCTTTGGCCCAACTGTGTGCCGGGGTCAGACAAATCGCCTATGTCCCAAGCGCCGGTGGGTGAGGTCACCGAGAAGGCCCGCGCCCAGTTCAGAAAGCGCAGCACCGGCTCGCGCAGCTTGCCAAAAGTGGGCGAGCTGACGTTAGCCATGTTGCGCGCTTCGCTGTCGAGCAAGATAGCTTTGATGACCGCCGCCAAATCGCCGCGCACGCCTGAGCCGTTGTTCACGAACACCGCCGTGACCCGGCCCACATAAGCGGCGCTGGGGTTGCTGGTGATGAGTCGTTGAATCAACTGACGGCAAATGAACGGTGGCAAGTTGGGGTGCTTGAAGACGGTGTCCAACGCGGCTTTCAGGCTTTCGTCGGCGGTGGCTCCGGCGGGCACGGTGGTGCCTAAGAAGGTCTTGCTGCCGGATTCGTAGCGCCAAGCTGATTGCACCAGCGGGCGGATATGGAAGTCAGGCGGCGTGCCGGGGTTGGCCAAGCCAGACAAGTCCGGCCCCCAGCCGGTGAAGACGCGTGCCAAGCCGCTGACATCAGCCTGCACATAAGTCTCGGTGGGCACGCCGTTGGTCAGCTTGACGGTGCCATCGTTGTTGAGCTGGTACAGCCCGATGGTGAAGAGCTGCATCAGCTCACGGGCGTAGTTCTCGTCGGGCTGGCTGCCGGTGATGGTGTTGGTCTTGGTGTTGTCCAAGAAGGTGAGGTAGGTCGCCATCGCCGTGCTGCGCGAGATTTTTTCCAGCAGCGTGCGGTAGTTGCCGAAGGCGTTGGCCTCCAAAATGTCCACGTAGTTGGCGATGGCGAACTGCGGCCAAGAGATGTTCATGCCGGTGCGCGAGACCACGCAAATTTCCGACAAGGCCAGCACCACACGCTGGCGCAGTGCGTCGGTGCCGCTGATGAACTTGCGCCACAGCGTGGTGTCCATGCCCGTGGCACCGCTGCTGTAGGCCGCGTTGTTGTAGCCTTTGCTGATCAAAAAGTCGTAGTGACTTTGGCTGCGCGGCAGGGCGATTTGCTTGTTGATCCAAGTGGCGTAGCTCATGCCCATCAGCGCCGTGATATCCGCTCGGGTGTAACCGGGAGTGGCTTGAGCCAAAAAGCGTGCGGCTTCGGTGACGTTGGCCGGTGCCGCGCTGGTGACAACGCTGGCCAGTGAGCTGGGAGTGATGTCTGTGGTGGATGATGCCGTGGCCTCGCTTCCTGCATCACCGCCGCCACAGGCGCTCAGGCCAGACAGCAGACCCATTGCACCGGCAAGTGCAGCACGTTCGCCTGTGCGATGCATCGCGCTGTTTGCTGAAGGCGTGGAGTGATCGGCGTCAGCGGGCCGAAGATGCTCAGAGGTGGCAGAAGTGGTCGGATCCATCAGCATGAAAGCTCCTTGAATACACGCCCGTGAAAGTCTAGGTTGACCGGGCTGTGCTTGGGCGAGGTTAGTGTATCTGTATGCATGGCCTTGTCCGTGGATAGCCCAGGGCCAAACTCGATAATCCAGCCTCATGAATTTAGATCACCCTGTTGTCTCGTCACTGCTGCCGGTGGTGTTGTTGATTTTGATTGGCTATGTGGCGGGGCGGATGCGGCTGGTGCGGGGCGAGGCGGTGCGTGACCTGTCGAACTTGGTGTTTTTGGTGCTGACGCAGGCGCTGCTTTTTCGCACCATGAGCAGCGTGCATGTCGAGCGGCTCGACTTCAAATCGGTGGCGCTGTACTACACCGTGGCTGGGGCTTTGTTTTTGGCGCTGCTGTTGATACGGGGTTTGAACAGCCAATCTGCCGTGTTGGCGTTGGCCAGCATCTTCAGCAACACCTTGATGATCGGGGTGCCGCTGGTCAGCTTGGCTTATGGCGAGGCGGGGCTGGTGCAATTGTTCACGCTGATCTCAATGCACGCCTTGGTCTTGTTGACCTTGGCCACCGTGGTGCTGGAACTGCTGGTGGCGCGCGAGCAAGCGCGCAGTGACGGCGGCGCGCCGCGTCACTTCGGCTGGACGCTGGCGCAGGGCCGGCCGGGGCTGGAGAACCTGGCGCTGATTC
>CALMOI010000100.1 GCA_937871735.1 uncultured Comamonadaceae bacterium | reverse complement strand
AGCGTTTTCGATGACCTTGGTGGTGTTGCCTTCCATGATGGCCACGCAGCTGTTGGTGGTGCCCAAGTCAATACCGATGATTTTGCCCATGATGAATATTTCTCCGCAATTCTTTAAAAGTTGGTGTGCCGCCCGTGCCCCGCTGTGCGGGACGGTGTGGGCTAGGCTTGCTTAGTAACTTGTGGATGACCCGCCGGGTTTCAAGTTATTTTTCTGCTGTTTTTTTACTTGGGTGCTGCCACGGTGACCAGCGCGGGGCGCAGCACGCGCTCGGCGATGGTGTAGCCCTTTTGCAGCACGGCCACCACGGTGTTGGCTTCTTGCTCAGCGGGCACCATGCTGATGGCCTGGTGCTGGTGCGGGTCAAACTTGGTGCCCGCAGCGGGGTTGATGGCGACCACCTTGTTGCGCTCCAGCGCGCTGGTGAGTTGGCGCAGCGTGGCTTGCGCGCCTTCGCGGATTTGCTCGATGGTGGCGTTTTGAATCGCCAAACCGGCTTCGAGGCTGTCGGTGACGGGCAACAGGCTTTCAGCGAAGCTTTCGAGGGCAAATTTGCGTGCTTTGCTGATTTCGTCGTCAGCGCGGCGGCGGGCGTTTTGCACATCGGCTTGACCGCGCAGGTACTGGTCGGTCAGCTCGGCCACTTTGGCTTGCAGCTTGGCGATTTCGGCTTGAGCCGCATCCACATCAGCCGCATTGGCCGCCGCAGCGGCTTCGAGTTCTTCGGGGCTGGGTGCGCCAGTCAGAGGGGCACCGGTTTCGGGAGTTTGTTGTTCAGACATGAAGAGGATCAGACAGTGTGGGTGACAGATAGCCACCAAGCTGGGGGGCGGCGCACGCTTTTCAAGAGCACGCCGCCAAACGGCTGTGAGGATTAACCCTTCACGCCCAGCAGTTCCACATCAAACTTCAGCGTGGCGTTGGGCGGAATCACGCCGCCAGCGCCGCGTGCGCCGTAGCCCAGCGCAGCGGGAATGATCAAGGTGCGTGCGCCGCCGACTTTCATGCCCGCCACGCCTTCGTCCCAACCGCGAATCACCATGCCAGCGCCCAGGCCGAACACGAAGGGATCATTGCGGTCTTTGCTGGAATCGAACTTGCGGCCTTGCACGCCGTCGTTGTAGAGCCAGCCGGTGTAATGCACGGTGACGCTTTGGCCTTTTTTAGCTTCCGGGCCTTCGCCGACGATGGTGTCGATGTATTGCAGGCCGGTCGCGGTGGTGATGGTGGTCATGGGGAAATTCCTAGACGTTGAAAAAATGAAAGAAGTGCTTAGGGAGCGCGAGGCGCTTCGCTGGCGTGCTGCGATGCCTTGGCTTGCGCTTGCACCCACTTGCTGGCAAACGCGGGCAAGTCTGACAAGCGCTTGACCAAGTCCGCTCCCGAAGGCGTGAGGTTATAGCCCTCGGTGCCGTGGCCGATCAAGCGGGCCTCGCGCAAGTCCTTGAGCCGGGTGTTGAGCGTGTTGGGCGTGATGCCGCCCACGCTGTCTTGCAGCAATCGGA
>CALMOI010000099.1 GCA_937871735.1 uncultured Comamonadaceae bacterium | reverse complement strand
AAGTCGATCTGACGGCCTTGGCCGACACCGACGCTGCCGACTTGCCCTACGGCGCTAAAAAACGCTTGGAACTGGCGATGGCCCTGGCCGGGCTGCCCGCCAGCGGCCCGCGCCTGCTGCTGCTGGACGAACCCGCCGCCGGACTGGCCGCCGCCGAGCGCGCCGCGCTGATGGCCCTGGTCAGCCAACTGGCCGCCAGCGGCGTGGCCGTGCTCTACACCGAACACAACATGGACGCCGTCTTCGGCGTCGCCGACCGCGTGCTGGTGCTGATCGACGGCCAAATCGCCGCACAAGGCACGCCGGACGAAGTCGCCCGCGACGCCACCGTGCGCCAGCGCTACTTGGGCCAGGGCTTTGCGCTGGGCGCGCGCACCGCAGGGGCGGGCACATGAGCACCGCAGCCTTGGAAGTCACCGACCTGTGCGCTTGGCACGGTGCGGCGCAAGCGCTGTTTGGCGTGTCGTTGCACGTTGGCGCGGGCGAACTGGTGGTGCTGCAAGGGCTGAACGGCGCGGGCAAATCCACCCTGCTGCAAGCCTTGATGGGCCTGTGCAGCCGCCAAACCGGCACCGTGCAATACGCCGGGCAGCGCCTAGACGGCCAGCCGCCACACCGCCGCGCCCTGGCCGGTCTGGGCTACGTGCCCGAAGACCGCCGCCTGTTTGGCGCGCTCACCGTGCGCGAAAACCTGCACATCGCCGCCCGGGGCGACGTGGCTGCCCACTGGGCGCGGGTGCAGGCGCTGTTTCCGGTGCTGGCCCAGATGCAAACCCGCCGCGCCAGCCAGATGAGCGGCGGCGAGCAGCAAATGCTGGCCATCGCCCGCACCCTGATGACCGCCCCGCGCCTGCTGCTGCTCGACGAGCCCTGCGAAGGTATCGCCCCGTTGCTGGTCACCGCCATCCGCGACGCGCTGCTCGCCCTCAAAGCCGAAGGCATGCCCATGCTGGTGGCCGAACAAAATCATCTCCTCGCCGATCACGCTGATCGGGTTATCACCTTGCGCAGTGGGCGCGCCCATTGTTGAAAATAATCTCTGCATGAATTTCGCTTCCCTACAGTTTGCTTGGTTTTTTCCGTTGGTTTTTGTCATTTAGTGGGGCTTGCGACGCTTGGAATGGCAAAACTGGTTTTTACTGGGCATCAGCTATTATTTTTATGCCTGCTGGGATGTGCGATTTTTGCTGCTGATCTGGTTTTTAACCTTGGTCAGTTATTGGGCCGGTTTGCGCATTGCCGCCAGTGCAGACGATGCATTTCGTAACCTGTATTTGAAAGTCTACTTGGCCATCAGCTTGGGTGTGCTGGCAGTATTCAAGTATTTCAATTTCTTTTCGGATTCATTGCACAGATTACTGTCTACAGCGGGCCTAGACCTGCCGACTGCGCATTTGTCGATTGTGCTGCCTGCGGCAATTTCATTTTTTACCTTCGAATCACTCAGCTATGTGATTGAAATTCACCAGCGCCACTTGCCGGGCACCACGCGGCTGCGGCATTACGCGCTGTTCATCGCCTTCTTCCCCAAGCTGGTGGCGGGGCCGATTGAGCGCCCCAAAGTGCTGTTGCCGCAAATTGAAAATGACCGGTATTTGACTTGGGAGCTGATGGGGCGCGGTGCTTTTTTGGTGCTTTTGGGCTTGGTTAAAAAAGTAGCGATTGCCGATGGCTTGGCCCCGGTGGTCGATGCGGTGTACAGCAGCCCCAGTGCCGCCAGTGGGAGCGATATTTTGTTAGCCACGCTGGCGTTCACTTTTCAAATTTACTGTGATTTTTCGGGTTATTCAGACATCACGCGCGGTATTTCCAAAATGCTGGGGATTGAGCTGAGTCAAAACTTTAGATTTCCTTATTTTTCTAAAAATCCCAGTGATTTTTGGCAGCGTTGGCATATTTCGTTGTCTTCTTGGCTGCGTGATTATGTTTACATCCCGCTCGGTGGCAACCGTTTGGGCGAGCAGCGCACGCAGCTCAATTTGATGCTGACCATGAGTTTGGGTGGTTTGTGGCATGGCGCGGCTTGGAGTTACGTGGCTTGGGGCTTGTACCAAGGCGCGCTGCTGGTGCTGTACCGCTGGGCGGGGACGTTGCGGCCCGTTGCGGCGGTACCCGTTGCGCCCAGCGCGGTGAACTCCGTGCTGCGCGTGGCGCTGATGTTCGTGTTGGTGATGTACAGCTGGCTGCTGTTTAGGGCCCATTCACTGACGCAGATTTTGGACTTCACGCAAACACTGCTGACCGGCCCGTACAGCGCGCCGCAGCTCAAGCCGCCGCCTCTGTCGACTTGGGCGGGGTTGCTGTTGTTGGCGGGCCATGACACTTGGGCCTATCGCACCGGGCGGGCGGCTTTTTATGCGCGTTGGTCGCCGCTGTGGTTGGGCTGCGGCTGTGCGGCGCTGTTGCTGGTGATGGCGATGGGCTTGTCTAACGCCCGCAGCGCGTTCATTTACTTCCAGTTCTAAGGATCCGACCGATGTTGAAGACGGGCAACTGGGCGGGTGCGCGCAAGGCGCTGTGTGTGGTGCTGGCCACGCTGGCGTGGCTGGCGCTGATGGATGTGACTTTAGGTTGGGTGCTACGCCCTGGCTGGCCGTGGTCGGTCAAAGTGCAATCACTGGCGCGCTACTTTGACTATGGGCGCTCTGTGGAAGGCAAATTGCAGCAAAGCTTGGGCGCTGACGGGCGTGGCACCGACATGGTGGCCCAAGCTGGTTGGCTCGATCCGAGCCAGTGGCACAACGAGCCCTGCGCCGTCGCCGCTGCCGATTGCCGTTTGGTGGCGGTGTACGGCCAGTCGTTTGCGCTGCGGGCGGCCCGTGCGCTAGAACAGCTTGATCCGCAAGTGCAACTGCGTTTGGTTGCCGGGCCTGCTGCGCCGCTGGCCCATTCTTATGCGGCTTACCGTGCTGACGTGGCCGGGTCGCCAGCGCGGGTGGTGGTGATTGGGGTGCTGGCCTCGTCGTTGGTGCGGTCGTCGCAGTTGTCGATGACGGCGGGCACATTTGAGCATCCCGCTCCTTACACCTACCCGCGCTTCACCTTGGACGGGCAGACGCTGCACGAGCAAACCCCCTTGATCCAAACCTACCCGCAGTTCGTCCAAGCTTGGGTGGAGCGGGGTGCGCAGTGGCACGATTTTCGTGATCAGCTGATGGCTTACAGCCCCGGCTTAGATCCATTTGCGTGGAATGGCGGCTGGAGCGATGCCTCGGTGCTGGTGCGCTTGGTGCGGCGCGCTTGGGTCACCAGCCATGACAGCACAGACGCGGCGCTGCGCAACGTGCAGGGCCTCAGCCCCGCCTTTGCGGCAGAGCTGCCCGTGGCGCAGCGCCTGCTGGTGCAGGCCCAGCAACTGGCGCAGCAGCGCCACCAGCAGTTGATCGTCCTGCTGCTCAATGACCGGGGTTACGCCCGCTGGCTGGACATCGGCCTGCGATCAGCCTTGCAGTCCCAAGGGCTGACGGTGCTCAGTTCCAGCGACTATTTTTCGTCCCTGAACATGAACAACTTTGAGCTGGACGGGCATTTCATCCCCACCGCTGATCAGCGCATTGCCCGCGCCTTGCATCAAAGCATTGCCCCCACGCTGGGGTTGGGCGCTTTGTCACCACCGGCCCCCTCGTACACTGCACGCTCGCACAAATAGACCGGGTGTGCCGCTGCCGCCCGAGGAGACCGAGCCCATGATCATCACCAGCCTACTCGACACCGACCTGTACAAGTTCACCATGATGCAGGTGGTGCTGCACCAGTTTCCGGGGGCGCAGGTCGAGTACCGCTTCAAGTGCCGCAACCCGGGTATCAACTTGGCGCGCTACGCCAGCGAGATCCGCGACGAGGTGCGCTCGCTGTGCAGCTTGCACTTTCAGGATGCGGAGCTGGCTTATCTGCGCAGCCTGCGCTTCATCAAGAGCGACTTTGTGGACTTTTTGGGGCTGTTCAAGCTCAACGAAAAGTACATCACCATCACCCCGCTGCCCTCGGGCGAGGTGGAAATCAGCATCAAAGGCCCGTGGCTGCACACCATCTTGTTCGAGATTCCGGTGCTGGCCATCATCAACGAGGTCTACTTCCGCAACATCGCCCGCGTGCCCGACTTTATGCAGGGCCGCAAGCGCTTGGACGACAAAATCGCGCTCTTGCACGGCGAGGGGCTGGCGGCGCTCAAGATTGCCGACTACGGCACGCGCCGCCGCTTCAGCAAAGCGTGGCATGAAGAGGTGTTGCGCGTGTTGGTGGCGCGCTTAGGCACCGGCAACGCTGGTCAGTTTGCGGGCACCAGCAACGTGCTGTTCGCCATGAAGCTGGGTCTGACGCCGTTGGGCACGATGGCGCACGAATACCTGCAAGCCTGCCAAGCGCTGGGGCCGCGTCTGCGCGACAGCCAGGTGTTTGCTTTTGAATCCTGGGCCAAGGAATACCGGGGCGATTTGGGCATTGCGCTGTCGGACGTGTACGGCTTTGACGCCTTTTTGCGCGACTACGACATGTACTTTTGCAAGCTGTTCGACGGCACGCGCCACGACAGCGGCGACCCCTTTGCCTGGGGCGAACGCATGATCGAGCACTACCGCAAAAACCGGGTCGATCCGCAGACCAAGACGCTGATCTTCAGCGACGGCCTGACGGTGCCGCGCACCATCGAGCTGTACCAGCGCTTTCAGGGTCGTTGCCAACTGGCTTTTGGTATCGGCACCAACCTGACCAACGACTTGGGCGATCCGCCCGCGCATGTGCCCTTGCAGATCGTCATCAAGATGGTGCGCTGCAACGGCCAGCCGGTGGCCAAGCTTTCGGACGCACCGGGCAAAGGCATGTGCGATGACGAGAAGTACTTGGCCTATCTGCGCCAAGTGTTCGAGATCAGCGACCACGCTTAAAAAATAACGAGGAGACATCATGATCAATCCCAAATTGGCCTTGCCCGCGTTGGCGCTGGGCTTGTGGCCCGGCTGGGCCGCCGCCAGCAGCGGGCTGGACGGCAGCCAGCTCTCGGCGCTGTGGGCGGTGCCGTTTGCGGGCATGTTGCTGTCGATTGCGCTGCTGCCGCTGGTGGCACCGTTTTTTTGGCATCACCACTTTGGCAAGGTGGCGGCGGGTTGGGCGCTGGCGTTTTTGCTGCCGTTTGCGGCGCTGCACGGGCCTGATGCCGCCGCGCTGCACTTCTTGCATGCGCTGGTGGCGGAGTATTTGCCCTTCATCATCTTGCTGACGGCGCTGTTCACGGTGGCGGGCGGCATCCACATTCGGGGCAATTTGCACGGCAGTCCGGGCTTGAACACCGCCATCTTGGCGATTGGCGCGGCGTTGGCGAGCTTGATGGGCACTACGGGCGCATCCATGCTGATGATTCGCCCGCTGATCCGCGCCAACGACAACCGCAAACACACCGCGCATGTGGTGGTGTTTTTCATCTTCATCGTCAGCAATGCGGGCGGCTCGCTCACGCCGCTGGGTGATCCGCCGCTGTTTCTGGGCTTTTTGAAAGGCG
>CALMOI010000098.1 GCA_937871735.1 uncultured Comamonadaceae bacterium | reverse complement strand
CGCGCGCCATTTGCACGATCTCTTTGGAGGTGGTGCCGCGCACGATGGAGTCGTCGACCAGCAGCACATTGCGGCCCTTGAATTCGCTGGCAATGGCGTTGAGCTTCTGGCGTACCGATTTCTTGCGCACCGATTGGCCCGGCATGATGAAGGTGCGGCCGACATAGCGGTTCTTCACAAAACCTTCGCGGTAGGGAATGCCCAGCAAGTGCGCCAGTTGCGTGGCGCTGGGGCGGCTGGATTCAGGAATGGGAATGACCACGTCGATGTCGCTCGGCGGCACGGTGGACACCACGCGCTTGGCCAGCGCTTCGCCCAAATTCAGGCGCGCTTGGTAGACGGAGATATCGTCCATCACAGAGTCCGGGCGGGCCAGGTAAACGTACTCAAAGATGCAGGGGTAGAGCACGGGGTTTTCGGCGCACTGCTGGGTGTGGACGGTGCCGTCCAGCTCAACAAACACGGCCTCGCCCGGAGCCACGTTGCGGCCCACATCAAACGACGAGCCTTCGAGCGTGACCGATTCGCTGGCAAACATGGTGGAACCGTCTTTGCCTGTGCCCATGCACAGCGGGCGAATGCCAAACGGATCGCGGAAAGCCAACAGACCGTGACCCGCGATCAATGCGATCACCGCATACGAACCCTTGATGCGGCGGTGCACTGCCGCCACCGCAGCGAACACATCTTGCGGCGTGAGCGGCAGGCCGTGCGTGACACGCTCCAACTCGTGCGCCAACACGTTGAGCAGCACTTCGGAGTCGCTCTCGGTGTTGATGTGCCGGTGGTCGGTGGTGAACAGCTCAGCCTTGAGGGCGTGGGCGTTGGTCAAGTTGCCGTTGTGAACCAGCACGATACCGAACGGCGCATTGACGTAAAACGGCTGCGCCTCTTCTTCGCTGAAGGCATTGCCTGCCGTGGGGTAACGCACTTGGCCCAAGCCACAGTTGCCCGGCAGCGCTCGCATGTTGCGGGTGCGAAACACATCACGCACCATGCCTTTGGCTTTGTGCATGAAGAACTTGCGCTCTTGCTGCGTGACGATGCCCGCAGCATCTTGACCACGATGCTGCAACAGCAACAAAGCGTCATAGATCAGTTGATTCACAGGTGCGTTGCTGACAACGCCGACAATTCCACACATAAGGTTTTTCCTGTCATGCGCAAAGCCCGCACCGGCGGTGCGGGGGAACTTGCGCCGCAAAAGAGATATCAGCCCGGCAGGTATCTACCGAACACTTGCGGGAGCACTGGCTTGAGACCTTGAAGCATATGGGTCAACAACGTACCGCCCGCTGATGCTCGCCATCCCTCGCTAGAGGCATAGGGCACCAAATTCATGATCACGGTCAAAGTCAACAGTAAGACCAGACCCCGTAAAAAGCCAAAAGTTGCGCCCAAAGCACGATCAAAGGGTCGCATCATACCCATCGCCAAGATCAGCTTGCGTATCAGCCAAGCCATTAAAGCGGTGAGCGCAGCCAACAAAACAAACACAATGGCAAATGCCCAAGCATGCAAAGAAGCATCTGACAAATTGGCGGATAAATGCTGCGCCATGTCTGGGGCCAACCACTGCGCCATGACAAAAGACACCGTCAAGCCCAGCGTCGCAACCACTTCGTAGGCGAGGTTGCGCCACACACCCAAGGCGACAGACGCCACTAAGGCAAGTATCAGCAGAAAGTCCAATGTCGTCACGTGCACCCCCGGTTTTACAGGCTCAAAATAGCCGCAGACAAATCCAAACTCCGCAGACGACTGGCTGCTTTATCGGCCTCGGCCTTGCTGGCAAATGGCCCGATCCTGACCCGTATGCGCTTGTCACCATTTTTGGATTCAATGACTTGGGTGTAGGTGACCAAACCTGCTTTTTCAATTTTGATTCGCGCTTCGTGTGCTTTGGCGGCATCCGTGTAGGAGCCGGCTTGCACAACAAAACGCCCGGCATCAGTCGCTGCTGAAGTGGAGTCCTTGCGCCCATTAAGCAAATCTCGCGCCCGCTGACCGGCATCAGCCGCTGCACGTGGATCGGGATCGGGCTTGGTGTCAGCGGGACGTGCTTTAGTTTCGACTTTGGGCTCGGGTCTAGGCTTGACCTCGGGCTTGACAATCACTGGTGGGGGTGCAACCAAAGGGGTTGCCAACGCAGCCACGGGTGGCCGCACAGGCTTAAGCGCAGGTTGGGCCGACGACGCGGGCAACTGCACTTCAACTGGAACCGGCTCCACCGGCGCAGCAGCGGCACTGACCGCAAGTTCCGGGGCTGATGCCGGCAAGATCAAAGGCTTGGCTTTAGCGCGATCAGGAATGGCGATAGGCACATCCACCGGAATCGGGCGCGGTTGGGTGTCAAACACCAACGGAAACACCAACACCACGCCCAGCACCAGCACCGTGGCTCCAATCAAGCGATGGCGAGCCCGCCGCCGCATGGCCTCGATGCTCTCGGTCGGCGCAGGCGCAATCGCCTCAGTGCTGGCCTTGAATCGGGGGAGTCGGATGTTGAACAATGCCATGCAGTGAAAAGCTCAGGCGCTCAGGTGTTTGGCGTCGAGACGCGGGATGCCCTCTGATACAACACCGCCCACGGTGTAGAAGGAGCCAAATACGACGATTCTATCAGCGGGGTCTGCGGCAGCTATGGCTGCTTGCAGTGCCTGCATCGGGTCGGCGTGAGTGCTGGCCGACACGCCCGCGCGCGTCGGCAATGCCTGCCAACCCGCCAGCAGCGCCTGCGCCGAGGCCGCACGCGGCGTGGGCAAATCTGTGAAATACCAACGGTCAATCAGCGGGTGAATGCGCGCCAGCATCGGAGCCAAGTCTTTGTCCGACATCGCACCAAACACGGCGTGCGTGGTGGGGTGAAAACCCATCGCGTCCAAATTAGCGGTCAGCGCGGCAACTGAGTGCGGGTTGTGTGACACATCCAGCACCAATACGGGCTGGCCAGGCACGATTTGGAAGCGCCCTGGCAACTCGACCAGCGCCAGTCCATTGCGCACCGCTTGCGCCGTCACTGGCAATTGCTGGCGCAAGGCCTCCAGCGCCGCCAACACGCCCGACGCATTCATCAGCTGATTGGCACCGCGCAGCGCCGGGTAAGCCAAGCCGCTGTAGCGCCGCCCGCGCCCGGCCCAAGCCCATTGCTGACGGTCGCCAGAAAAATTGAAATCGTGGCCGAAACGCCACAATTGCGCATCAATCTCGGTGGCGCGGTCGATCACGCTTTGCGGCGGTAACGGGTCGCTCACGATCACCGGCCTGCCGGTGCGCATGATGCCGGCCTTTTCGTAGCCGATTTTCTCGCGGTCGTTGCCCAGCAGCTCGGTGTGATCGAGGTCGATGCTGGTGATGATGGCGCAGTCGCTGTCGATGATGTTGACCGCGTCCAGCCGCCCGCCCAGCCCGACTTCCAAGATGGCCGCGTCCAGCCCCGATGCGGCCATCAGACTCAAAATCGCCAGCGTGGTGAATTCAAAGTAAGTGAGCGAAATTTCGCCGCGCGCTTGGGCCACGCGCTCAAAGTGCGGCACCAGCGCATCGGCTTGCACCGCTTCACCGTGAACGCGGCAACGCTCTTCAAAATGCACCAAATGCGGCGAGGTGTACACCCCCGTGCGGTAGCCCGATTGCTGCAAGATGGCTTCCAACATGGCGCAGGTTGAACCTTTGCCGTTGGTGCCCGCCACGGTGATCACCGGGCAGTCAAAGCGCAAAGCCATGCGCTCGGCCACCGTGCGCACGCGCTCTAGGCCCATGTCGATGGTCTTGGGATGCAGTTGCTCGCAGTGGGCGAGCCAGTCTTGTAAGGTGCTCATAAGTGGCTGAATTGTCGCGCAGGTTAACTTCAGGGATGATGCGCAGCCATGACAACACCCTCCATCACCCTTTATGGCATCCCCAATTGCGACACCGTTAAAAAGGCCCGCGCCTGGCTGACTGAGGCTCAGATAGCAGTGCAATTCCACGATTTCAAAAAGCAAGGTGTGCCTGCCGACTTGCTGGCTCAGTGGGTCGTGCAGTTGGGCTGGGAAGCCCTGCTCAACCGCAAGGGAACCACTTGGCGCAAACTTGATCCCACCGTGCAAGCCGGTGTACACGATGCGGCCAGCGCCCAAGCACTGATGCTGGCGCACCCCAGCGTGATCAAGCGGCCCGTGGTGGTTTGGCATCCCAACAGCTCCCACGCCGTGACAGTGGGCTTCGATGTGCCAACTTTTACGCAGGCTTTACGAGGTTGATCTTGCCCCGTCGGCCTGAAGAGCACGAGCCACGTTGAAAGCTCAAGACACCCTCTTCCCTCCCACAACACAGCCGACGCGGCTCTACCAACAGCGTCAGAAAGTGAGACTCTCATGAACCACAAACTCTGGCTTTGCACCGGTCTGTTGGCTTTGGCCAGCGGCGCTCAGGCCGACGAAATGGCACGCGTGCTGTCACGCACACCAGTGACGCAGCAAGTGCCCGTGACGCGCCAAGTCTGCGGCACGCAACAAGTCGTCACCCCGCAACCCCGCAGCGGTGCGGGTGCGTTGGTAGGCGCACTGGCGGGCGGAGCCATCGGCAACAGCATAGGCAGCGGCGGTGGCCGCGCACTGGCCACGATGGTCGGCGTGATTGGCGGCGCGGCGGTCGGCGACCAAATCGAAGGCAGTGGCGGCAATCAAGTGCGCAATGTGCAGCAGTGCAGCAACCAAACCGTCTACGAAAACCGCACCGTCTGGAACGTGGTGTACGAATACGCAGGCCAGCAGTACGCCGCCCAAATGGCCAACGACCCCGGCTCCAGCATCCGACTGCAAATCGCCCCGGCCAACCAGCCGCAGCAAACGACCTATGCCCCGACGTACACCGAGCAGCCGACTTACGCGCAGCCTACTTATGTGCAACCGGTGTATGTCCAACCCACCTACACCTATGTGCAACCGGCTTATGCCCCACCGGTCTACGCCGCGCCCTACTACGCCCCCGTGGGTTTGTCGCTGAACTTGGGCTGGAGCAATTGGGGCCACGGCCACTACGGCGGACACGGTCACAGGGGTCACTGATCCCCACGCCGTCGAACAGATGGGTGATGGCGGTAGGCTGCCCTAAAATCAGCCACTTCTACCAGACCAAACTCACCCATGAGCACCCAAAAAATCGACGGCGTGTCCGTCTCGACCCAAGCCAGCGTCTACTTTGACGGCAAGTGCATCAGCCACGGCATCACCTTCCCTGATGGCACCAAGAAATCTGTGGGCGTGATCTTGCCCGCCACGCTCACCTTCAACACCGGCGCACCTGAAATCATGGAATGCGTCGCTGGTGCGTGCGACTACCAACTGGACGGCAGCGACACCTGGATCACCTCCAACGCGGGCGAAAGCTTCAGCGTTCCGGGCAACGCCAAATTCCAGATCCGCGTGTCTGAAGGCCACTCGGCTTACCACTACATCTGCCATTTCGGCTGAACCGGGACGCTGCACATGGCCACGATTCTTCAAAACCTCCCCGCCCAGCAAAAAGTGGGCATCGCCTTTTCCGGCGGTTTGGACACCAGTGCCGCGCTGCTGTGGATGCGCCAAAAGGGCGCGATTCCCTACGCCTACACCGCCAACCTCGGTCAGCCCGACGAAGCCGATTACGACGAAATTCCGCGCAAAGCAATGGAATACGGCGCTGAACAAGCCCGCCTGATCGACTGCCGCGCCCAACTCGCCACCGAAGGCATTGCCGCGCTGCAAGCGGGCGCTTTCCACATCAGCACCGCTGGCATCACCTACTTCAACACCACGCCGATTGGCCGCGCCGTGACCGGCACCATGCTGGTGGCCGCCATGAAGGAAGACGATGTCAACATCTGGGGCGACGGCTCGAC
This sequence comes from uncultured Comamonadaceae bacterium, assembly GCA_937871735.1. Classification (GTDB taxonomy): domain Bacteria; phylum Pseudomonadota; class Gammaproteobacteria; order Burkholderiales; family Burkholderiaceae_C; genus CALMOI01. Next base: position 704 of record CALMOI010000098.1, on the reverse strand, counting down.
CTTCAAGGGCAACGACATTGAGCGCTTCTACCGCTACGGTCTGCTGACCAACCCGGCGCTCAAAATCTACAAGCCTTGGCTGGATCAGCAATTCATCGACGAACTGGGTGGCCGCGCTGAGATGTCGGCCTTCATGACGCAGCATGGCTTCGGCTACAAGATGTCGGCTGAGAAAGCCTACTCCACCGACTCCAACATGCTGGGCGCAACCCACGAAGCCAAAGACTTGGAACACCTGAGCAGCGGCATCAAGATCGTCAACCCGATCATGGGCGTGCCGTTCTGGCGCGACGACTGTGTGGTCAAGGCCGAAGAAGTCACCGTGCGCTTTGAAGAAGGCCAGCCCGTGGCGCTGAACGGCCAGACCTTCCCCAGCTTGGTTGAGCTGATTTTGGAAGCCAACCGCATCGGTGGCCGCCACGGTTTGGGCATGAGCGACCAGATCGAAAACCGCATCATCGAAGCCAAGAGCCGTGGCATCTACGAAGCCCCCGGCTTGGCGCTGCTGTTCGCGGCCTACGAGCGCTTGGTCACCGGCATCCACAACGAAGACACCATCGAGCAGTACCGTGACAACGGCCGCAAGCTGGGCCGTTTGCTGTACCAAGGCCGCTGGTTCGACCCGCAAGCCATCATGCTGCGCGAAACCGCCCAACGCTGGGTGGCCCGCGCCATCACCGGCGAAGTGACGCTGGAACTGCGCC
>CALMOI010000097.1 GCA_937871735.1 uncultured Comamonadaceae bacterium | reverse complement strand
TCCGCATGAACCACCCCACCATTCGCCCGGACGTGGTGGGCACCGAAGGCCGAGCGCCCGCTGTGAGTGCGGCCACGCTGCGCCGTTGGTTGACCCAAGGTCACGACGATGCGGGTCGTCCGGTGGTCACGCTGGACACGCGCAATGCCTTCGAGGTGGATGAAGGCACGTTTGAAGGCGCTATCGACTGGCGCATCGACAAGTTCACCGAGTTCCCGCAAGCGCTGCGTGAGCACAAACAAGAGCTGATGGACAAAACCGTGGTGAGTTTTTGCACGGGCGGCATCCGCTGCGAAAAAGCGGCGCTGCTGATGCGAGAAGAGGGACTGCCGCAGGTCTACCAACTGGAAGGCGGCATCCTCAAATACTTTGAAGAAACTGACGGTGCCCACTACCGGGGCACCTGCTTCGTCTTTGACGAGCGTCGGGCTGTGGGGCTGGACTTGCTCAAACCCGCTGCCACAGACGGGCAGCCCGACGCTTGAAGCCTGAACTGCGCTAACCGCGCAAGGTTCAGCCGCGCAGCTTGGCAGCCACGGCGGCCACGCGCTGGCCGTAGGCCTTGGCGGTGTCCAAGTCGCCTTGGGGAATGTCAGCGGCTGGGCTGGTCGGGCCCACTTGCGCCATCAGACCCGAGTTAGAGCCGATGCGGTTGATGGTGCCGTCGTTCATGGCGGGCTGGCCGACCCAGACCATGCCCTGCTGCATGGCCAGCGTGATGAAGTACTGGATGGTCGAGAGCTTGTCGCCGCTCGGGCTGGCGGAGATAGTGAAGCCACCGGCCACCTTGTCTTTCCAGCCGCTCACAAACCAACGCTTGGACGTGGCGTCGGCAAACTTCTTGAACTGCCACGAGGCCATGCCCATGTAGGTCGGCGAGCCGAAGATGATGGCATCAGCGGCATCCAGCGTGGCCCAGTCAGCGTCAGTCAGATTGCCTTCGGCATCAATGGTCACCAAGTCGGCGTTAGCGCCTTCGGCAACGAATTGCGCCACGCGCAGGGTGTGGCCGTAGCCGGAATGAAAAACAACTGCAACTTTGGTCATGGAAAGCTCCTAGGATAGAGACGGGTTGAACGAGAAATCAGGGTCAGCAAAGGGTTGCGCGACTCAGGCGGACAGCTCAAACACCAGCACTTCGGCATCTTGGCCGTCGCTCAGGCTGAGGTGCGATTCGCCGTCTAACAGCAGCGCATCGCCCGCTGTCAGCAACTGGCCATTGACCGTCAAGGTGCCGCGCGCCATGTGGACATAGGCTTTGCGGGCGGGGTTCAAAGCCAGCGTGGCGGACTCAGCGCCATCAAACAGACCGGCGTGCAAACGTGCATCGGCGTGAATCAACACCGCATCAGCGCCCGCATCGGCGGGGTCGCCAGAGGCCACCAAGCGCAGTTGGCCGCGCTTGTCAGCTGCCGCAATGGTTTTTTGCTCGTAGCTGGGCGAGATGCCGGTCACGTTGGGCAAGATCCAAATTTGCAGCAAATGCGTGAACTGGCCGGGTGCGTGGTTGAACTCGCTGTGCATCACACCTTTGCCGGCGCTCATGCGCTGCACGTCACCGGGCGGGATGCCGCGCACATTGCCCATGCTGTCTTTGTGCGCCAAGTTGCCTTCGAGCACATAGGTGACGATTTCCATGTCGCGGTGGCCGTGGGTGCCAAAGCCGGTGCCGGGCGCGATGATGTCGTCATTGATGACGCGCAAGTTGCCCCAGCCCATGTGGGCTTCATCGTGGTAGCCCGCAAATGAAAAGCTGTGCCACGACTTGAGCCAGCCGTGGTCAGCGTAGCCTCGCTCTTTGGATTTGCGCAGAGTCAGCATGTGAAATCTCCTTCGGTTAGGGTCAACTTTAGGGCGATCAAAGGTCTTGCAAGTCCAGCAGGTTTGATGGCACGATGCAAATAAATTGAATTTAATAAACATCATCATGCAAACACCACGCGATGTTCTGACCCCCGAAGCCTTGGCCATGCTGCAAACCATTGCCAAAACCGGCAGCTTTGCCGCCGCCGCACGCGCCCTCGGTTTGGTGCCCAGCGCGCTAACCTACCGGGTGCGTCAAATCGAAGATGCGCTGGATGTTTTGTTGTTCGACCGCAGCTCGCGCCAAGCGCAGATGACAGAAGCGGGCGCGGAGCTGCTGCGCGAAAGCTCGCGCTTGCTGCAAGACATTGACGCGGTGGCCAACCGCGTCAAGCGCGTGGCCACCGGCTGGGAGCCGCAGTTGACCATCGCTGCCGACGGCTTGGTGGCCCGCCCCGTGCTGATGGAGCTGGCCTGCGCCTTCTTTGAACAAAACCCGCCGACGCGCGTGCGCATTCGCGACGAGACTCTGTCTGGCACGCTGGAGGCGCTGACCTCCGGCCAAGCCGATTTGGCGCTGGGCGTGAGCTTGGAGCCCGGCAACATTGGCGGCATTCAGAGCTTGCCACTGGGCAGCGTGTCGTTTGTGTTTGCGGTGGCCCCACACCATCCGCTGGCTCAGGGCGATGGCCCTTTGAGTGACGATGAAATCCGCCTGCACCGCGCCATTGCCGTGGCCGATTCGATACAGCGTGGCGGCGGGCTGACCTTTGGTCTGCTGGGCGGACAAGATGTGTTCACGGTGCCGACTATGCAATCCAAACTGGATGCGCAGCTGCGCGGTTTTGGCTGCGGATTTTTGCCAGAGCCGATGGCGCGCCCCTACGTTGAAACTGGGCGACTGGTGGTGCGGCGGGTGGCACGCGCTTCGCGCCAAGCCAATCCGCGCTATGCATGGCGCTTTGGCGGCAAGCCGGGGCGAGCACTGCAATGGTGGCTGGATCAGCTCCAAAGCCCCATCACCCGGCTGGCGCTGCTAGAACGGCACCATCACTGAACGCTGAGAGCAGGAATCGTGTGAAAGTAGGTGTAGAGTTTGTCGGGTCGGTCTTGCACTTTGAAGCCGACGTTTCACACAACACCAGGAGACTGCCATGGCAACCGCATCCCCCAAAAAATTAGCCGTTATCGGCGCAGGTATTGCAGGCATCACTTGTGCACGCACGCTCGCCCAAGCGGGTCACGCCGTCACCTTGTTTGAAAAAAGCCGTGGCCCCGGCGGACGCATGGCCACGCGCGACACGCCATTTGGCACCTTTGACCACGGCGCACAGTACTTCACCATGCGCGATCCTCGCTTCATTCAAGCCGTTGAAGCCGCACCCGGCGTGTGCCGCCCGTGGAGCGCCAACGGCGTGCGCGTGCTCGACGAACACGGCAGCGTGGTCGCCCCGGCGCTGGCCAGCCACGAAGCGCACTGGGTGGGCGCACCCGACATGCAAGCCTTGGCCCGCCACTGGATCACGCCGCTGGTCGCAGCAGGCCAAGTCGAGTACCAAACCCAAATCACCAGCATTGAGCCTGACGCACTCGATGCCAGTCGCTGGCAACTGCGCAGTTCGGGCCCGGACGACAGCCACCACGTCTACGGCGGCTTTGACGGCATCATGCTGGCCCAACCCGCGCCGCAAACCGTGGACTTGCTGCAAAGCTCGGGGCTCGGTCTGCGCGAGGCGCGGCTGCTGTCTGCCGTTCACATTGCACCGTGCTGGACGCTGATGGTGGCTTTCCCCCAAGCCAGTCAGCCCGGCCTGACCACCTTGGGCCCGCAGTGGAGCGCCGCCCGCAGCACCCACCACCGCGTGGCATGGCTGGCGCGTGAATCGTCCAAGCCGGGACGCAACCTGCTGGAACGCTGGACGGTGCAGGCCAGCGCCGCGTGGTCGCAAGAGCATTTGAATGACGACCCGCTGCGTATCGAAGCCAAGCTGCTGAAGGCGTTTGCCGAAATCACCGGCATCCACGCCACCCCCAGCCACGCCGAAACCCACCGCTGGAGCTACGCGCAAACCACCCAGCCGCTGGGCCGCAGCCACTTGTGGGACGCCAAAGACGGCTTGGGCGCGTGCGGCGATTGGTGCATCGGCCACCGGGTGGAAGATGCGTACATCTCCGGCTTGGAGCTGGCGCAGGCCGTGGGCTGACCGGATTGACGCTGTACCGGGGCCGCTTTGCCCCCTCCCCCACCGGCTTGCTGCACGCCGGTTCGCTGGTGGCGGCGCTGGCCAGTTGGCTGGACGCACGCGCCCACGGCGGCCAGTGGCTGGTGCGCATCGAAGATGTGGACACGCCGCGCTGCGTGCCGGGAGCTGATCAACACATCTTGCAGCAACTGGCCGCCTGCGGCTTGGTGAGCGACGCGCCCGTGCTGTGGCAATCGCAGCGCGACGCACACTACCAAGCCGCGCTGGATCAACTCCTGATCGCCCAGCGCGCGTACCCCTGCGGCTGCACCCGCAAAGACATCGCGCAGGCACTCGCCGCCCAAGGCCACACCCGCCCACGCCATGCGGAACTGATTTACCCCGGCACCTGCCGCGCTGGCCTGCAAGGCCGCCCCGCCCGCGCTTGGCGGCTGAATACCGCCCGCGCCGCACCCAACAACTCGCACACCCTGATCCGCTGGACAGACCGCCGCTTGGGCGCGCAGCAGCAACACGTCAGCGCTGAAGTCGGCGACTTCGTGCTGCGCCGCGCCGATGGGCTGTGGGCTTACCAACTGGCCGTGGTGGCAGACGATGCCGCCCAGCACATCACCCACATCGTGCGCGGAGCCGACTTGGCCGACAACACGCCGCGCCAAATCCTGCTGCAACACGCCCTCGGCTTGCCCACGCCGCAATACCTGCACACGCCCTTGGTGCTGGGCGACAACGGCGAAAAACTCTCCAAGCAAAACGGCGCACAGCCGCTGGACTTGAGCGACCCGCTGCACGCCTTGAACCAAGCCGCCGCCGCCTTGGGCTTTGCGCCGCAATCTGGCAGCATCGCGCAAGCCTTGCAGCACTGGGTTGCAGCTTGGGCCGCCACCTACAATCGCGCACCTTTGACTGCCTGACGTATGACCACCGTGACGACTCCCGAGACCCCGCACGCCCCGCTGCCGCCCGATCAACAACCGCTGGCCTTGAGCATTGCGCCCCACACCCCGCCCGCTGACGTGGCGCACCCCAAAGGCATCCGCAGCTACGTGCTGCGCGCCGGGCGCACCACCATCGGCCAAACCAAGGCGTATCAAGTCTTTGGCCCGAAATTTTTGCTCAGCTACGCGCCGGTGCCGCTCGATGCGACCGCCGCTTTTGGCCGCAGCGCACCGCTGATTTTGGAAATCGGCTTTGGCATGGGCGAGGCCACCGCCCACATCGCCAGCGTGCGCCCCGATGACAACTTCCTGTGCTGCGAAGTGCATGAACCCGGCGTGGGCGCACTGCTCAAACGCGCAGGCGAACAAGGCATTCAAAACATCCGCATCCTGCGCCACGACGCGGTGGAAGTGCTCGACCACATGCTGCCGCTGGCCAGCTTGGACGGCATCCATATCTTCTTCCCCGATCCGTGGCACAAAAAACGCCACCACAAACGCCGCCTGATTCAGCCCGAACTGGTCGCCAAGCTGGCTGCGCGCCTCAAACCCGGTGGCTACCTGCACTGCGCCACCGACTGGCAACCCTACGCCGAGCAAATGCTGCAAGTGATCAGCGCCCAAACCCTGCTGCGCAACACCGCCACCGATGCCAGCGGCTACGCCCCCAAACCCGATTACCGCCCCCTGACCAAGTTTGAAAACCGGGGCTTGAAGCTCGGCCACGGCGTGTGGGACTTGGTTTTTGAGCGGGTGTAGATCGCGGTACGGTTGATTTAGATCAATCGGTCACTGACAAAGGACGGACTAGACTCGCCGGTCATTTGAAGACCTTTCGGGGTTTTTAAACCTTTTGTCAGTTATTACCGCGAGTACATCATGGGCCTTTTTTCATTCTTTTTCGGAACCACTGAGCACGACAGTGGCTTTAATGCGGAGCTGCATTCAGCGGCAGCCGAGGGCTTGGATGTCGAAACCGCGATGCTGGCCCACCAAAACTGGAAGCTGCGTTTGGAAGCCTATTTGGAAGGCAACTCCACTGAAGTGTTCAGCCCCGAAGTGGTTTGTTTCGATGACCGCTGTGATTTGGGCAAATGGATTCACTCTGCGGGTCAATCTCGTTTAGGACGTTTTCCAGGCTTCACTGCTTTAATGGGACATCACAAAATGTTCCATTACGCGGCATCCAATGTCGTGTCTTTGTACCAAGCTGGCAAACATACCGAGGCCAAGAAAATGCTGTACAGCCAGTTTGAGTCTTTCTCGACTGCCGTGCAAAAAGACTTGGAAATGCTGCACAGTTTGCTGGAGCGCCTGCCCACCCGCCGCTGACCTGAACACAGCAAGCTGCCCCCGCATCATGGCGGGGGTTTGCATTTCAGTGCCATCGCGGCACACTCTCGCCCTATTCGTATTTCGACTTATGGCCCGAGCGCTCCGCCCCCCTCAACTGCCCATGCGCGCAGGTGTCAGCCCCAGTTGCGTTGCCACGTCAACGGGGCCTTGGCTGACCTTGCTGGATTTTTTGGCCGCACGCCTGCCCGCCATCAGCCGCGACGAATGGGCGCAGCGCATGGCTGGCGGCGACGTGCTGGACGACCAAGCCCGCCCCATTACGCCCGA
>CALMOI010000096.1 GCA_937871735.1 uncultured Comamonadaceae bacterium | reverse complement strand
TTGATTACTTCAAGCCGTACTAAGCCATTAGCCCTGCCCCTTTTGTCGTTATTACCGGAAGATCACCCTATGTCTACTCCCCGCTTTCAAGAGCTCACCATCAAGCGCATCAACACCGAGGGGGGCGGCTCGGTAGCGGTGACTCTGGATATTCCACCCGCGCTGCGCGAGATTTACCGCTTTGAGCCGGGCCAGTTTTTGACGCTGCGCGCCACCGTCAACGGCCAAGAAGTGCGCCGCAGCTATTCCATTAGCAGCCCGCGCAGCCGCTTGACGCAAAAAGGCGAGCTCGAAATCGGCATCCGTCCGGTGCTGGGCGGCCTGTTTTCTAACTGGGCGGCCACCGAACTCAAAGTCGGCGACAAGCTCAGCGTGCTGCCGCCCGATGGGCGCTTTACGGTGCGCAAGCAGCGCGCCATCCACCGCGTCGGTTTTGCCGCTGGCTCGGGCATTACACCGATTTTGTCGATTTTGGCGACCACGCTGGAAGAGCAGCCCGAGTCCAAATTCACGCTGGTGCTGGGCAACCGCCGCATGTCGAGCGTGATGTTCAACGAGGCGCTGCAAAACCTCAAAGACCGCTACCTCAACCGCTTGACACTCATCCACGTCTTGTCGAGCCAAGCGCAAGAAACCGAATTGCTCGAAGGCCGTGTTGACCCCGCCAAAGTGCGCGCCATCATTGCCGCCTTCTTGCCCGTCGCCAGCATGGACGAAGTCTTTGTTTGCGGCCCTGAAGCCATGATTGAAGCCACAGAAAAAACGCTGATCGACGCTGGCGTGCCGGCCAGCCGCGTTTACTCGGAGCGCTTTATCTCGGCCACGCCGCTGGAGAACCCCTCTTCCGCCGGCGAAAAGCCCGAAATCAACATCGCCCGCCAGACCAACGTCACCGTGGTGGTCGATGGCAAAGAGCACCAACTGCAAATGGGTGGCAACGAAGTGATTTTGGATGTGGCACTCAACGCTGGCCTTGATTTGCCATTTTCTTGCCGTGGGGGTGTGTGCTGCACTTGCCGCGCCAAGGTGATGTCGGGCACCGTATCGATGGCGAAAAACTACACACTGGAGCCGTGGGAGATGGAGCAGGGCTTTGTGCTCAGCTGCCAGGCGCGCCCGACCAGCGAAAACGTCGTCGTCAGCTTCGACGAACGCTGATCCCTTCGCCGGTATCAGCGGCAAAAGCGGCATAGTGACACCCTTATGAAAATACTTCCTTTTTTCACACCCAAGGGGTCTCTATGAGCGACGAAAAAGATGCTCAACACGGCGTGCAGTCTTTCGAAGTGGGTGCCGCTGTGCTGCGCGCAGTGGTGCGCGGCCAGCAGCGTTTGATGACACTCAAAGACGTTGCCGCAGCGGCCGAGATGCCGCCCTCCAAAGCCCACCGCTATTTGGTCAGCCTGATTCGCACCGGCTTGATTGAGCAAGACCCGCTGACCTCACGCTACAAG
>CALMOI010000095.1 GCA_937871735.1 uncultured Comamonadaceae bacterium | reverse complement strand
CACCCCGCCCGGCAACAACGCCCCGCACGCCGAGCGCACCGCCGAGCTGCTGGCCGACTTTGGCCTCGTGGCCGAGCGTTACCCCGTGCCCGTGGCCGAGGTCGAAGCGCAGGGCATGCAGTCCATCACCAACCTGATCGTGCGCCGCAAGTTTGGCCCCGGCCCGACCATCGCCCTGAACGCCCACGGCGACGTGGTGCCGCCCGGCAGCGGCTGGACGCACGACCCGTATGGCGGCGAGATCGTCGATAGTCAGCTCTTTGGCCGCGCCTCCGCCGTCAGCAAAAGCGACTTCGCCAGCTTCACCTTCGCGCTGCGCGCCCTGGACGCGCTGGCCGACAGCGGCGTACACCTAGCGGGCACCGTGGAGCTGCACTTCACCTACGACGAAGAATTTGGCGGCGAACTCGGCCCCGGCTGGCTGCTGAAACACGGCCTGACGAAACCCGATTTGATGATCGCCGCCGGTTTCAGCTACCAAGTCGTCACCGCGCACAACGGCTGCTTGCAAATGGAAGTGACGGTGCAAGGCAAAGCCGCCCACGCCGCCATCCCCAGCAGCGGCGTCGATGCGCTGCAAGGCGCGGTGCAGATCTTGAACGCCCTCTACGCCCAGAACACGCTGTACCGCAGCGTGCGCTCCAACGTACACGGCATCGAACACCCCTACCTGAACGTGGGCCGCATCGAAGGCGGCAGCAACACCAACGTGGTGCCGGGCCAAGTCAGCTTCAAACTGGATCGCCGCATGATCCCCGAAGAAAACTCTGCGGAGGTCGAAGCCAGCATCCGGCAAGTGATTGCCGACGCCGCCGCCCAGTTCAACACCGAACGCGGCTACAGCCCCGCTGACGGCATCCAAATCGACATCCGCCGCCTGCTGCTCGCCCAATCCATGCAGCCCCTGCCCGGCAACCAACCCTTGGTCGAAGCCCTCCAGCGCCACGGCGAAGAGGTCTTCGGCGAATCCATCCCGGCGATGGGCACGCCGCTCTACACCGACGTGCGCCTGTACGCCGCCGCAGGCGTCCCTGGGGTGATCTACGGCGCAGGCCCCCGCACCGTGCTGGAAAGCCACGCCAAGCGGGCGGATGAGCGCGTGAGCCTCGACGATGTGCGCCGCGCTACACAAGTGATTGCACGTACTCTGACTGACTTATTAAGCCGCTAAAGTCGGCATCCCACGTCTGTTTGCTTCCAGTGACGAATCGCCACACGGCGAGGGGGTGGATTTGTCATTGCAAGATAGATAGACCATAATGTGAAAACTGTTTGCACCAAGTGGTATAGCTCCCGCCAACTATGCCCTTTGGTTTCGATCCGAGGCTGCGCCACATCCATCCAAGAGCCAGCCCGACACCTGAGGAGAACCCCCATGAGCGAATCCCTGTCCCCCGCCGAATTGGCTTTGCGTGATGCTGCGCGTGACTACCACCGCCTGCCCACACGCGGCAAAATTTCGGTCAACGCCACCAAGCCGCTGTCCAACCAGCGCGACCTGTCGCTGGCGTACTCGCCCGGCGTGGCTTACCCGTGTTTGGACATTCAAGCTGACCCGTCGCTGGCGCACGAGTACACCTCGCGCGGCAACTTGGTTGGCGTGATCACCAACGGCACCGCCGTGCTGGGCTTGGGCAACATCGGCCCGCTGGCCGGCAAGCCGGTGATGGAGGGCAAGGGCTGTTTGTTCAAGAAGTTCGCCGGTGTGGACGTGTTCGACATCGAACTGGCCGAAAACGACCCGGACAAGCTGGTCGAAATCATCGCCGCGATGGAACCCACGCTGGGCGGCATCAACCTCGAAGACATCAAAGCGCCCGAGTGCTTCTACATTGAAAAGAAGCTGTCTGACCGCATGAACATTCCGGTGTTCCATGACGACCAGCACGGCACGGCCATCATCTCGTCGGCAGCGCTGCTCAACGGGCTGGAGCTGGTGGGCAAGGACATCAGTCAAGTCAAGGTGGCCGTGTCGGGCGCAGGCGCTGCGGCGCTGGCGTGCTTGGGCGTGATGGTGGGCTTGGGCGTGAAGCTCGAAAACATCTTCGTCTGCGACTCCAAGGGCGTGATTTACCAAGGTCGCCCCGGCGGTTTTGACGAATCCAAAGCACGTTTCGCGCAAGACACCGCCCTGCGCACGCTGGCCGATGTGGTCAACGGCGCTGACGTGTTCTTGGGCTGCTCCACCGCTGGCGTGCTGACCGCTGAGATGGTCAAAACGATGGCCTCGCAGCCCATCATCTTGGCGCTGGCCAACCCGGAACCCGAGATTCGCCCCGAGCTGGCCAAAGAAGCGCGCCCGGACTGCATCATGGCCACCGGTCGTTCGGACTACCCGAACCAGGTGAACAACGTGCTGTGCTTCCCGTACATCTTCCGGGGTGCGCTGGACTGCGGCGCAACCAAGATCACCGAAGCCATGAAGCTGGCTTGCGTGCGCGAAATCGCCGCGCTGGCCAAGGCCGACATCAGCGAAGAAGTGGCGAACGCTTACGCGGGCCAAGAACTGTCGTTCGGCAGCGAATACATCATTCCCAAGCCGTTTGATTCGCGCTTGATTTTGCGCATCGCTCCCGCCGTGGCCCAAGCGGCTGCCGATTCTGGCGTGGCAACCCGCCCGATTCAGGACATGGACGCTTATCGCCAAAGCCTGTCGCGCTTCGTCACCGCCACCGGCATGTTGATGCGCCCGGTGTTCGGTGCCGCCCGCGCTGTGCCCGCCGAATCCAAGCGCGTGGCCTACGCCGAAGGTGAAGACGAGCGCGTGCTGCGCGCCGCGCAAATCGCCATCGAAGAAGGTCTGGCTCGCCCAATTTTGGTGGGTCGCCCCGCCGTGATTGAAGCGCGCATCGCCAAAGCTGGTCTGCGCATGAAGCTGGGCCACGACGTGGAATGCGTCAACCCCGAAGACGACCCGCGCTTCCGCCAGTACTGGGAAACCTACCACCGCCTGATGGGCCGCCGTGGCGTGAGCCCCGAGGCTGCCAAGGCCGCCGTGCGCCGCTCCACCACCACCATCGCCGCGCTGATGGTCAAGCTGGGCGATGCCGACGCGATGCTGTGCGGCCTGCACGGTCGCTTTGACGTGCATTTGGATCATGTGCGTGACGTGATCGGCATGAAGGCGGGCGTCAGCAGCTTCGCTACGCTGAACGCGCTGATGCTGGACGACCGCACGCTGTTCATCGCTGACACCTCGGTCAACGAAGACCCCAGCGCCGAGCAACTGGCCCACATCGCCCTGAGCGCCGCCGAAGAAGTGCGCCGCTTCAGCCTCACGCCCAAGGTGGCGTTCTTGTCGCACTCCAACTACGGCAGCTCCAACCGCGCCTCGGCCCGCAAGATGCGTTTGGCACGCGACCTGTTCGCCGCGATGGCCCCGGACATCGAGTGCGACGGCGAAATGCACGGCGATGCCGCTTTGTCGGAAGACGTGCGCCGCAACTCGCTGATGGAGAGCTCGCTGACCGGCGATGCCAACATCTTGATTTGCCCGAACCTGGACTCGGCCAACATCTTGTTCAACGTGCTGAAGATGACCGTGAGCGGCGGCGTGACCGTCGGCCCGATCTTGCTGGGCGCAGCCGCTACGGCTCACGTGCTGACACCGTCGGCCACCGTGCGCCGCGTGCTGAACATGACCGCCTTGGCTGTGGCCAACGCCAGCGCCGTGCGCTGATCCTGCACGCGACCCCGGCGCAGGCTGGGGTTGCATCGCACCGCAAAGGTGCCGGAACGCAAGTTCTGGCACCTTTTTTGCGTTCTGGGGTAGTGCTTTCGACTTCATTCACCTACAGCGAGCGTCCCCCATGAGCAAACGTTTCTTCCTCCAGTCTCTCGTTTCTTTGGCTGTGGCCGCAGAGGTCGGCAACGCCCAAGCGCAGACCTTGA
>CALMOI010000094.1 GCA_937871735.1 uncultured Comamonadaceae bacterium | reverse complement strand
CAATTGGCTCCAGCGCTGCGCGGCTTGGGCGGGCTGATCAGCGGCGCGGCGCAAGGCATCGCTGGGGCGACCGCCAGCCGCACGCAGCAGCACGGCGGCTTCACGCGGCGGGCAGCCTTGGGCTGACAACCACGCCAGCGCATCAGCAGGCAGCGGCCAGTGCAAGGTGTGGCCCAAGCAGCGGCTGCGGATGGTGGGCAGCAGCAAATGCGCGGCCTCGCTGGCCAGCACAAAGCGCACGTCGCCGGGCGGTTCTTCCAGGGTTTTGAGCAGCGCATTGGCTGTGATGGCGTTCATGCGTTCGGCGGGGTAAATCAACACCGCTTTGCCGCGCCCTCGCCCGCTGGTGCGCTGGGCAAATTCGACCGTGTCGCGCATGGCATCGACACGAATTTCACGGCTGGGTTTGCGCTCTTTCTTGTCGATGGCGTCTTGGGCTTTTTCGCTGAGCGGCCAGCCCAGCTCCAGCATCACGGTTTCGGGCATCAGCACGGCCAAGTCGGCGTGGGCATGAACGTCGATGGCGTGGCAACTGGCGCACTGACCGCAAGCGCCATCGGGCGTGGGCCGGTCGCACAACCAAGCGCGCGCCAGCGACATCGCCAATTCATACTGTCCCAGCCCAGACGGCCCTTGCAAGAGCCAAGCGTGGCCGCGTTGAGCCAGCAAGGCGCGGGTTTGCGCGGCAATCCAAGGCGCGGCGGTGATGTTAGGCGTGCTCACGCGGCCAGCTCCCGACGCTGGACAAAGGCTTGCACGGCGGCTTCGACATCAGCCCACACGGCTTCGCGGGGTTGATCAGCATTGATGCGGGCAAAGCGCGCTGGCATTTGCGTGCAGCGGCGCTCATAACCGGCGCGAACTTGCTCAAAAAATGCCACGGGCTGGGCCTCAAAGCGATCAGGCACGCGGGCACCGGCCAAGCGAATTGCTGCGGTGGCGGGCGGCAGGTCAAACCAAATCGTCAGATCAGGCTGGCGCAGCGCATCGGTGGGGTTGGCGGCGCTGCTGGGCAGGTGCTGTACCCATTGCTCCAAGGTGCTCAAAACTCCGAGGTCAAAGCCGCGCCCGCCGCCTTGATAGGCAAAGGTGGCATCGGTGAAACGGTCGCACAGCACCACGTCGCCACGGGCCAGCGCGGGTTCGATGACTTGCTGCAAATGGTCGCGCCGGGCGGCGAAGATCAACAGCGCCTCGGTCAGCGGATCCATTGCATCGTTCAGCACCAAAGCGCGCAGCTTCTCGGCCAAGGGCGTGCCGCCGGGTTCGCGGGTCAGGGTGACGCGGTGCTGGCGCGCCTCAAACAGTTGCGCCAAACCGGCGATGTGGGTGGACTTGCCTGCCCCGTCAATACCTTCAAAACTGATGAACATTCCGTGATTCATGACAAGCGCGACGTTAGCGCGCGGGTGTGGTGGGTGCTGTGGATGTGGCCGCCGCAGCGGTGGGAGCGCTGGCCGCCGTCGGGGCCGCCAATTTGCGCTGAAATTTGTTCACGGCGCGGTTGTGCTCGTCCAGCGAGGCGCTGAAGTAGCTGCTGCCGTCGCCGCGCGCCACAAAGTACAGCGCCTTGGTGGGTGCGGGTTGCACCGCCGCCAGCAGCGAGGCTGCTCCCGGCATGGCGATGGGCGTGGGCGGCAAACCGGCGCGGGTGTAGGTGTTCCAAGCCGTGTCGGTGTGCAAGTCGCGGCGGCGCAGGTTGCCGTCAAACGCTTCGCCCATGCCGTAGATCACGGTGGGGTCGGTTTGCAGCGGCATGCCGAGGCGCAGCCGATTCACAAAAACACCCGCGATCAGCTCGCGGTCACTGCGCTTGCCGGTTTCTTTTTCGATGATGCTGGCCAGCGTGAGCGCTTCCAGCGGGGTTTTCAAAGGCAGATCGGGGGCACGTTGCGCCCAAGCGGTTTGGACTCGTTTTTCCATGGCGCGCAAGGCGCGGCGCAGCACCGACACATCGCTGGCCCCTTTGGCGTAGGTGTAGGTGTCAGGGAAGAAGCGGCCTTCGGGCGCAATGCCGGGGTGTTCCAGCTCGGCCATGATCAGCTCATCAGACATGTTGACGCTCAAGGGCTTGAGGTTTTCAGCCTTGGCCAAAGCAGCGCGCACTTGTCGCCAATTCCAGCCTTCAACCAGCGTCACGCTACGCAAGGATTCTTCGCCGCGCACCAGCATTTGCAGCAAGCGCCAGGGGCTGGTCACGCCCTGCTCTAGTTCGTAATTGCCAGCTTTGATCTTGCGTGCATCGCCAGACAAGCGAAACACCCAATACAGCAGCGCCGGGTCGATTTGCACGCCCGCATCGGTCACGGCTTGCGCTACGGCGCGGGGCGTGGTGCCGGGCTCGATCTCCAAGTCCAGCGTCTCGGTGCTGAAGGTGAGCGGCTGCCACAGCCACCACGCAGCCCCGGCGGCCAGCGCGCCCGACAAG
Source organism: uncultured Comamonadaceae bacterium (assembly GCA_937871735.1). Classification (GTDB taxonomy): domain Bacteria; phylum Pseudomonadota; class Gammaproteobacteria; order Burkholderiales; family Burkholderiaceae_C; genus CALMOI01. Next base: position 798 of record CALMOI010000094.1, on the reverse strand, counting down.
ATCAGCAACAACATCAATCGACGCATGAATCGGCGCACGAGCAACCCTTTTAGTCTGGAAACGATCAAGGATGATAATTGACTGCATGACTCAATTAGCCACCTCTTGCCTGAGCGGCGTTGCCGCCCTTCCCCATCTGGGCCTGATCCGTGCTGAGGGCGACGATGCCGCCCGCTTCCTGCACGGCCAGCTGACTCAGGATTTTTCCCTGCTGGGTTTACATGAGGCGCGCTTGGCGGCTTATTGCTCGGCCAAAGGGCGCGTGCTGGCCAGTTTTGTGGGCTTCAAACGCAGCGCTAACGAGATCGTGCTGGTGTGCAGCCGCGATGTGCTGGCAGCCACCCTCAAGCGCCTGAGCATGTTTGTGCTGCGCGCCAAGGTCAAGCTGAGCGATGCCAGCGCTGATTTTCAGTTGCTGGGGTTGGCGGGTGATGCGGTGCCTGCCGACATCCAGCCCCTGTCGCTGACCGAATTCCAAGGCGGCGCGCTGGTTGGCTTGCACCCGGCAATGGGCGCGGCGCGTGCGTTGTGGCTGGCTCCGCTGGAAGTGCCCGTCCCCGCTGGCCCGGCGCTGGACACGGCGCTGTGGCAATGGGGCGAAGTGGAAAGCGGCGTGGCTACCGTGCTAGCGGCAGTGGCTGATGCCTTCATCCCGCAAATGCTCAATTACGAATCGGTGGGCGGCGTGAACTTCAAAAAAGGCTGCTACCCCGGCCAAGAGATCGTGGCGCGCAGCCAGTTTCGCGGCACGCTCAAACGGCGCGCTTATCTGGTTCATACCGATGGAGCGCCTGCCGT
>CALMOI010000093.1 GCA_937871735.1 uncultured Comamonadaceae bacterium | reverse complement strand
AAGCCTGCACGCCCTATGGCTGCATGAAGATGCTCGAATCCATCGGCATGAAGGACCTGCGCGGCAAGCACGCCGTGGTCATCGGCCGCTCCAACATCGTCGGCAAGCCCATGGCCATGATGCTGCTGGCGGCCAACGCCACCGTCACCATCACCCACAGCGGCACCGCCGACCTGGGGGCCATGACCCGTCAGGCCGACATCGTGGTCGCCGCCGTGGGCAAGCGCAACGTGCTGACCGCCGACATGGTCAAGCCCGGCGCGGTGGTGATCGACGTGGGCATGAACCGCAATGACGAAGGCAAGCTCTGCGGCGACGTGGACTTTGCGGGCGTCCAAGAAGTCGCCAGCCACATCACCCCTGTGCCCGGCGGCGTCGGCCCCATGACCATCACCATGCTGCTGGTCAACACGATGGAAGCCGCCGAACGCGCCGCTGATCAAGCCGCCATCTGACCCTCCTGCCTTGAACTCGGCCAGCCTGCCGCCATCTGCCTTACTGTTTTTGGAGAGTCTGCCCCCATGTCCACCCAGCCCCTTGCGACCAACCCGTTGTTGAACTTTGCCGATCTGCCGCTGTTTGACCAGATCACCCCCGACCACGTCGCCCCCGCCATCAGCCAATTGCTGACCGAGGCCGACGCTGCGCTGGAGCAAGTCACCGCCGCCGACTTCCCCGCCGAGTGGAACGCCATCGCCCGCGTGCTGGACGTGTCCACCGAACGCCTGGGCCGCGCCTGGGGTGCCGTCAACCACCTCAACAGCGTGGCCGACACGCCCGAGTTGCGTGCCGCCTACAACGCCGTGCTGCCCCAAGTCACCGAGTTCTGGACGCGCCTGGGCGCGGACGAGCGCCTGTACGCCAAGTACAAAGCCATCAACCCCGACACCCTGAGCGGCGAACAGCGCCAAGCCCGCAGCAACGCCATCCGCAACTTCGTGCTGGGCGGCGCTGAGTTGCAAGGCGACGACCGCATCCGCTTTGCCCAAATCCAAGAACGCCAAGCCGAACTGAGCCAAAAGTTCAGCGAAAACGCCCTGGACGCCACCGATGCCTTCGCCTACTTCGCCGCCGAAGATGAACTGGCCGGTGTGCCCAGCGACGTGCTGCAAACCGCCCGCGCCGCCGCCGAAGCCGCAGGTCAAGCAGGCCGCTACAAGCTCACGCTGAAAATGCCCTGCTATCTGCCGGTGATGCAGTTTGCCGACAGCAGCACCCTGCGCCAGACCCTGTACCGCGCCTACGCCACCCGCGCCTCAGATCAAGCCGAGGGCGAAGCCGTCAAGTTCGACAACAGCGCGTTGATTCAAGAAATTTTGTCGCTGCGCCAAGAAGAGTCACAACTGCTGGGCTACACCAGCTTCGGCCAAGTCTCGGTGGTGCCCAAGATGGCCGAATCGCCCGAGCAAGTCGTGCGCTTTTTGCGCGATCTGGCCCAAAAAGCCCGTCCTTACGCCGAACAAGACGTGGCCGACCTGCGCGCCTTTGCCGCCGAGCATCTGAATCTGGCCGACCCGCAGCCCTGGGACTGGTCGTACATCAGCGAAAAGCTCAAAGAAGCGCGCTACGCCTTCAGCGAGCAAGAGGTCAAGCAGTACTTCACCGCGCCCAAGGTGCTGGCCGGACTGTTCAAGATCATTGAGACGCTGTTTGAAGTCAGCATCCGCCCCGACACCGCCCCGATCTGGCACCCGGCGGTGCAGTTCTACCGCATCGAGCGCGCAGGCCAACTGGTCGGCCAGTTCTACCTGGATCAACCCGCCCGCACCGGCAAACGCGGCGGCGCGTGGATGGACGACGTGCGTGCCCGCTGGCTGCGCCCCGACACGGGTGCGCTGCAAACCCCGGTGGCCCACTTGGTCTGCAACTTTGCCGACGGCGTGGACGGCAAACCCGCGCTGCTCACGCACGACGACGTGACCACCCTGTTCCACGAATTCGGCCACGGCCTGCACCACTTGCTGACGCAGGTGAACG
>CALMOI010000092.1 GCA_937871735.1 uncultured Comamonadaceae bacterium | reverse complement strand
GCGCCCACAAAAAAGGGAGCTTGCGCTCCCTTTTGATGGTGTCTTGCTCAATCTTGAGGGATCAAAGCTTCCACTTGTCGAGCAAACGCTCGGCGCTCAAGCTGTCGTAGCCTTCAAACGGCTGGTGTATCCATGGGTTGCTAGGCAAGAATTCCACCGAGTAATCCGGCTGGAATATCGACATGCCCTTGGTCCAAATCACCGCACTGCGCAGCTCGGTGATGGGCGCGTAGTTGGTTTTCAGCATCTCGACCACGGCTTTGAGCGTGTGACCCGAGTCAGCCAAGTCATCCACCAACAGCACTTTGCCAGCGATTTCACCCTTGGGCGTGGTGATGTAGCGAGCAATGTCCAAATTGCCGCGCACCGTGCCTGCTTCGGCGCGGTACGAGCTGGTGGACATGATGGCCAAAGGCTTGTCGAAGATACGCGACAGCACGTCGCCGGGCCGCAAACCACCCCGTGCCAAGCACAGGATGATGTCGAATTCCCAGCCCGATTTGTGAATCTTCAGCGCCAGCTTTTCAACGAGGTTGTTGTACTCGTCGTAGCTCACGTACAGGTGTTTGCCGTCTTCTGTCAGCATGTGCATGACTCCTTTCAATGCGGGTTCAATGCAGCGCTTAGTCTGCCAGATACGGATGCCGCATCATGATGGTGTGGTCACGATCCGGGCTGGTCGAGACAATATGGATAGGCACCCCCGTGACCTGCTCAATGCGCTGCAAATACAGGCGCGCGTTGACGGGCAGCTTCTCGAACTCGGTCACACCGACGGTGCTGTCAGTCCAGCCATCAATGGTTTCGTAGATCGGCTTGCAGCGGGCGATTTCATCTGCACCCATAGGCAAGATGTCGGTAATTTCACCATCCAACTCGTAGCCGGTGCAGAGCTTGAGCTCGGTCAAGCCATCCAGCACGTCCAGCTTGGTGATGCACAGACCCGTCAGGCCGTTAACTTGAGCGCTGCGCTTGAGCAAAGCCGCGTCAAACCAGCCGCAACGGCGGCTGCGGCCCGTGGTCACGCCTTTTTCAGCGCCCACAGTGCTCATGTGCCAACCGGGAGTGCCTTCTTTTTCCCATTCCAGTTCTGTCGGGAACGGGCCGCCACCCACGCGGGTGCAATACGCTTTGGTGATGCCCAAGATGTAGTGCAGCAAACCGGGGCCGACACCCGCGCCCGCCGCAGCGTTACCCGCCACACAGTTGCTGGAAGTGACGTAGGGGTAGGTGCCGTGATCCACGTCCAGCAGCGTGCCTTGTGCGCCTTCAAACAGCAAGTTCGCGCCATCGCGGTGGGCATCGTTCAACTCACGCGACACGTCGGCCATCATGGGCTTGAGCAGCTCTGCGTGGCGCATGGCTTCGTCGTACACCGCGTCGAATTGGACTTCGCCGTTTTGGATGTAGGGCTTGAGCGCATCGCCGAAGGTGAAGTTGGCCGAACCCAAGAAAGTAGTCAGCACATGGTTGTGCAGCGCCAACAAATCGCGCAGGCGTGCAGCGAAACGCTCGGGGTATTTCAGGTCCTGCACGCGCAGGGCGCGACGGGCAATTTTGTCTTCGTAGGCCGGGCCAATGCCGCGTCCGGTGGTACCGATTTTCTCGGTGCCACCCTTTTCGCGGGCCGCTTCACGGGCCACGTCGAGCGCAGCATGGAAGGGCAAAATCAGCGGACAGGCTTCGCTGATGCGCAGGCGCGAACGCACTTCAACACCGGCTTTTTCCAGACCTTCGATTTCTTCAAACAGCTTGGCTGCCGACAGCACCACGCCGTTGCCGATGTAGCACTTCACGCCGGGGCGCATGATGCCGCTGGGGATCAGGTGCAAAGCGGTTTTCACACCGTTGATCACCAAGGTGTGACCGGCGTTGTGTCCGCCTTGAAAGCGCACCACGCCTTGGGCGCTCTCGGTGAGCCAGTCCACCAGCTTGCCCTTGCCTTCGTCGCCCCATTGGGTGCCGACGACGACCACATTTCGTCCTTTGGTCATGTTCATCTCAGAGGTTCTCAAACAGCTTGCACGACCCACTCGCCGGCGACTTGCGTCAACTCCCGGTCGCAGTGGAATTCATCGATTTCATTTTCGTGGCCCGGCAGTACGCAGACCACGGTCTCGCCTTGGCTGCGCAAGGCCGCAATGGCCGCACGCAAACCAGCGCCTTCGCCCCAAGGCGCGCGGATGGCAGCTTTGAGCTCACGCGGTGCAGCTGCTGCCACCAAGGTTTTCAAGTCCAGGCTGAAGCCGACGGCGGGACGAGCCCGATCCAGCTTGTGCCCAAACACGGCACCGACTCCGTCATAGCGGCCACCACGCACCAATGCATCGCCTGTGCCTTGGGCATAGACGGCAAAGCGGATGCCGCTGTAATAGGCGTAGCCACGCAAGTCGGCCAAGTCGAAAGTGACTTGTGTGTCCAAGTGACCGGCCAACCAGCGCAGGCTGGCCAAGGCTTCGGTCATGACGGGGCTGGCGGGCAAGATGCGCTCAGCCTCATCCAGCACGCGCTGATCACCGTAGAGCTGCACCAAAGCCAGCAAGCCTTGGCGAGCAGCAGCGGGAAAATCGCGCGTCAACACGGTCAATTCGGCAGCATCTTTGGTTGCCAGGGCGGCGTGGATTTGTGCCAAAGCCTGCGGGGCCAAGGTCACACCAGCCAACAACGCCTCAACGATGCGGGTGTCGGCCAAGTCCACGCTTAAACCAGCGACGGGCGCGGCTTTAAGGCAGTCCAGGGCCAAGGTGAGGATTTCCAAATCCGCCTCTAAACCTGCATGGCCGTAGATTTCCGCGCCGAGTTGCAGCGGTTCGCGGGTGGCGTGCAGACGGTCAGGCCGGGTGTGCAGCACGGGGCCGCAGTAGCACAGCCGCGTCAAGCCAGCACGGTTGAGCAAATGCGCGTCAATCCGCGCAACTTGCGGC
>CALMOI010000091.1 GCA_937871735.1 uncultured Comamonadaceae bacterium | reverse complement strand
TTGCAAAAACCAGCGCCCCGAGCGCGTGGCGGCGATCAAGTCCTGCACATAGTCCAGCAGCGGCGCGGCAATGTGGACGCGCAGCACCGCTTGCTGCAACTGCGCCAATTCATCGCCTGCCAGCAGCGGCTGCAATTGATCGACCAAATCGCGCCGGTCGTTGCCAGCCAGCAATTGGCGCTCTGCGGCGCGGTCGGGGTAGCCGAGCGAGATCCGCATCAAAAAGCGATCCAACTGCGACTCGGGCAGCGCGTAGGTGCCCAACTGGTCTTGCGGGTTTTGCGTGGCAATCACGAAGAAGGGCGTGGGCAGCGGGCGCGTCGCGCCTTCCACGGTGACTTGCTTTTCTTCCATCGCTTCCAGCAGGGCGCTTTGGGTTTTGGGGCTGGCGCGGTTGATTTCGTCGGCCAGCAGCACTTGGGCGAATACCGGGCCGGGGTGGAACACAAAGGCTTCTTTGCCGCGCTCGTACACCGACACGCCCGACAAGTCGCTGGGCATCAAGTCCGAGGTGAACTGCACCCGCGAAAATTGCAAGCCAAAAGTGCGTGCCAGCGCGTGCGCCAGCGTGGTTTTGCCGACCCCCGGCACGTCTTCAATCAGCAGGTGACCGCCCGCCAGCAGGCAGGCCACGCAGTCCTGCACCTGGGCCGATTTGCCCACGATCACCGTGTTAAGCTGATTTAGCAGCGATTTGAGTTTGTGTTGAGCGTCCATAAGGACACGACGTTATCCGAAAAAAGAGACCGAGACTTCCGCCATGAACAAAACCGGCTATTTCTCCCACCCTGAATGCCTGCTGCACGAGATGGGCGCAGACCACCCCGAATGCCCCGAGCGCTTGAAAGCCATCACCGCGCAATTGCAAACCAGCGGTTTGATGGCCAAGTTGGATTGCCGCCAACCCGAGCTGGCACCCCTGTCGGATGTGGAATTGGCGCATGACCGCATGTACATCGCCGGTCTGCGCGGCTTGTCGGATGCGCTGCAAGACGAGATCGACGCGGGCGGCCCCACGCACAGCCAAGTCGATCCCGACACCTCGATGAACATCCACACGTGGAATGCGGCTTTGCGCGCCGCCGGAGCGGCCTTGGCGGCCACCGACGCCGTGCTGGCGGGCGATCTGGACAACGCCTTTTGCGCGATTCGCCCACCCGGTCACCACGCCGAGCGCAGCAAAGCGATGGGCTTTTGCTTCCTCAACAACGTGACGATTGCCGCCAAATACGCGCTGGAACGCCACGGCTTGAAGCGCGTCGCCATCATTGACTTTGATGTGCACCACGGCAACGGCACCGAAAACATCGTCGCGGGTGACGAGCGCATCTTGATGTGCGGCTTCTACCAAGACCCGTTCTACCCGCCGGGCGGCGCGCAATCGACCGCATCCAATCTGCTGAATCTGCCCGTGCCCGCTTTCACCCCCGGCATGGAAGTGCGCGAGCTGATCGAGATGATGTGGCTGCCCCGCCTAGAGGCGCACAAGCCCGAGATGATCTTCATCAGCGCGGGCTTTGATGCCCACCGTGACGACGACATGGCGCAACTGAATTTGGTTGAGCAAGATTACGTCTGGATCACCCATCAGCTCATGAACGTGGCCCGTCGCCATGCACAAGGGCGCATCGTCAGTTGCTTGGAGGGCGGCTACGACTTGCCGTCGCTGGCGCGCAGTGTTGAAGCGCATGTGCGCGAGCTGGCTGATCTGTGAGTTCTGGTAAGGTTAAATTCTGCGGATTGCCGGGGCCAACCCGGCGATCCTCCAAAATTGCCTGATGACGACCACAGACCTGACCTTGCCCAACAGCCCGCTGCTGCACACCCGTGACGCACGCGGCATCCACACCCTGACCCTGAACGCGCCCGCCAGCTTCAACGTGCTCGGCGAAGCCATGCTGGCGGCGCTGCAAACCGCGCTCGACACCGTGCGTGCCGACGAACGTGCCCGCGCCGTGGTGCTGGCCGCCAACGGCAAAGCCTTTTGTGCCGGGCACAACCTGAAAGAAATGAAAGCCACGCCCGAGCTGGCGTACTACCAACAACTGTTCGCCCGCTGCACCAAGGTGATGCTGAGCATCTTGCAATTGCCCGTGCCGGTGATCGCCCAAGTGCAGGGGCTGGCCACGGCGGCGGGTTGCCAGTTGGTGGCGCAGTGCGATTTGGCGGTGACGGTTGATACCGCGCGCTTTGGCGTGAACGGCATTGACGCGGGGCTGTTTTGCGCCACGCCCAGCGTGCCCTTGGTGCGCAACATGCCGCACAAGCTGGCGATGGAAATGCTGGTCACCGGCGAATTCATCAGCGCTGAAGAAGCCCGCGCCCGAGGTTTGGTGAACCGCGTGGTCAGTGCCGACATGCTGGCCGCCGAGGTCGAACGCTTGCTGGTCGCGCTGCTGGCCAAGCCGCGTGAGGCACTGACTTTTGGCAAACAGTTGTTTTACAAGCAGCGCGAAATGGGCATTGAAGCCGCCTACCAACTGGCCGGGCAGACGATGGCCTGCAACATGGCGCATCCCGTCGCGCAAGAAGGCGTGCAAGCCTTCATCGACAAACGCACTCCGCAATGGCCGGTATGAAAACGACGAGCGTTCCGTTTGAAAATTTAGTCAGTTGGCTGACCGCTTTGCTGCACCCCGGCGCACTCGCTGAAATCGGGGTGCTGACGCTGTGCGCGGCCGCCGCGTGGGGTTTGATTTGGTTGGCGCACCGCTCAGCCACGCCGCGTCATCCGTCGATTGTGTTTGGCAATCGGCTGGTGGACGGTGTGATGTTCCCGCTGCTATGGCTGTTCTTGGCCTACATCGCCAAAACTTTGCTGTCTGACGTGCTGGTGCTGGTCGTGTTTCGGATGGCGATTCCGGTGCTGGTGGCGCTGGCGGTGATTCGCCTGACCGTGAAGGTCTTGCAAGTCGCTTTTGCCGAAGCGCCGCTGGTGCGGCTGCTGGAGCGCACGCTGTCGTGGATCGTCTGGGGCATCTTGGTGCTGTGGATCAGCGGTTTGCTGCCGCTGGCGCTGGAAGATCTGGATCAAATCCACTGGAAGGTGGGCAACAGCAACTTGTCGGTGCGCGCCATGATTGAAGGCACCTTCACCGCTGGCGTGGTGCTGATTTTGACGCTGTGGCTGTCGTCGGCGATTGAGCCACGGCTGCTCAATTCGGCCACGGGCGGCGAGTTGTCGCTGCGCAAAGCGGCCAGCAATGCTTTGCGGGCGCTGTTGATTTTCGTCGGGCTGCTGGTGCTGTCGGCGGTGGGCATCGACTTGACGGCGTTGTCGGTGTTGGGCGGTGCGGTCGGTGTGGGTATCGGCTTGGGTTTGCAAAAGCTGGCGGCCAACTATGTCAGCGGCTTTGTGATCTTGACCGAGCGCAGCATGCGCATCGGCGACAACGTGCGGGTTGATGGCTTTGAAGGCCGCATCACTGAGATCAATGCCCGCTACACCGTGATTCGCTCCTTGGGCGGGCGCGAATCCATCGTGCCCAACGAGTTGCTGATCACCAATCGGGTCGAAAACCTGTCGTTGGCTGACCCCAATGTGTCGCAGTCCACCGTGGTGTCGGTGGGGTACGGCAGCGATGTGGACATGGTGCAGCGTCTGCTGTTGGACGCAGCGCTGGCCCAAGCGCGCGTGCTGCGCGACCCGGCTCCCAGCGTGGCGTTGTCCGCTTTTGGCGCTGATGGCTTGGAGTTCACCCTCAATTACTGGATCAATGATCCTGATCAAGGGCAACTTAACTTGCGCTCGCAGATCAACCTCACCGTGCTGACTTCTTTTCGCAGCCACGGCATCGATATTCCCTACCCGCAGCGCGTGGTGCACACGGTCGTAGATTGAATGCGTCAGGCTGGCGCAAGCTGGGCGCGGCTTCGGATAGAGTCGCCCAGTTGACTCGCGGGGCGCGAGTTGTCGTGTGGCGGACAGTCCAGTACGAAAGTCTGGGTCTACACTCGCCAACCAGTTTCGCCCCCTACAATTTGCCTTTCAACAAGTTATTTTTTATAACAATCTGGAGCATATTCCCATGAAAGTTTTGGTCCCCGTCAAACGCGTGGTGGACTACAACGTCAAAGTCCGCGTCAAGTCGGACAACACTGGCGTTGACATTGCCAACGTCAAGATGAGCATGAACCCCTTCGACGAAATTGCCATCGAAGAAGCCGTGCGCCTGAAGGAAAAAGGCGTGGTCACGGAAGTGATCGCTGTGTCTTGCGGCGTCGACAAGTGCCAAGAAGTGCTGCGCACCGCAATGGCCATTGGTGCTGATCGCGGCATCTTGGTGCAAACCGATGTCGAACTGCAACCCTTGGCCGTGGCCAAGCTGCTGGCCGCACTGGTCGCCAAAGAGCAACCCGGTCTGGTCATTCTGGGCAAGCAAGCCATTGATGACGACTGCAACCAAACCGGCCAAATGCTGGCCGCGCTGACCGATCTGCCCCAAGCCACCTTCGCCAGCAAGGTCGAAGTGGCCGACGGCAAAGCCAGCGTCACCCGCGAAATCGACGGCGGTCTGGAAACCCTGAGTGTGACCCTGCCCGCCATCGTCACCACCGACCTGCGCC
>CALMOI010000090.1 GCA_937871735.1 uncultured Comamonadaceae bacterium | reverse complement strand
GCGCGAAGTCGAACGCCTGCGCGCGTCCATGCCCACGCTTGATGCCAAGCTGCTTGACAGCCCGCAAGCACGCTACAACACATTAGAGCGCCTGATGCGCGAGCGCGTTTTGGATGTGGCCGCCACCAAACTCAAGCTCATTACCAGCGACAGTCGTTTGGCGCAATACCTGCAACAAGACCCCAACATTGCCTCGCTGCGCAAGCCCGATGGCACGCTGGATGTGGAGCGCTACCGCCAACTGTTGGCCGCGCAAGGCATGAGCGCTGAAACCTTTGAAGCTCAAGTGCGCGCGGATCTGTCATCGCGCCAAGTCATGGGCGGCTTGAGCACCAGCGCTTTTGCCACTCCCGTGCAGTCCGATGTGGCTTTGAAGGCGCTGTTTGAACGCCGCGAAGTGCAAATTGCCCGCTTTGCTACCGCTGATTTCCAAAGCAAAGTGGTGCTCAGTGATGCGGATCTGGAAGCCTATTACCAGCGCAACACCGCTAAATTCCAAGCGCCTGAGCAAGCCAACATCGAGTACGTCGTGCTTGATGTGGAAACCATCAAGAAAAATTTGGTGCTCAACGAAGCCGACTTGAAAACCTACTATGACCAAAACCGCACCCGCTTGGCTGGTGACGAAGAGCGTCGTGCCAGTCACATTTTGATTTCTGCCGCCAAAACGGCGAGCGAAGCTGATCGCAAGCAAGCCCGAGCCAAGGCCGAAGAGCTGCTGGCCGCCGTGCGCAAAGCCCCGGACAGCTTTGCTGATGTGGCCCGCAAGAACTCGCAAGATCCCGGCTCCGCAGCCAATGGCGGTGATTTGGATTTCTTCCGCCGTGGTGCAATGACTAAGCCGTTTGAAGATGCCGCTTTCGCTCTGAACAAAGGCGACATCAGCGGCGTGGTGGAGTCTGAATTCGGCTACCACATCATTCGCCTGACAGACATCAAAGCGCCCAAGATTCCTACCTTTGAAGAAATGCGCCCCAAGCTGGAAGCTGACTTGCGCAAGCAGCAAGCCCAGCGCAAGTTTGCCGAATTGGCGGAAACTTTTACCAATGCGGTGTACGAGCAAGCCAGCAGCTACAAAGCCGTGGCCGAGCAAATGAAGCTGGAAGTTCAAACTGCCAACAACCTCAGCCGCACCCCGGCAGTTGGTGTGACGGGCGTTTTGGCTCAACCTAAGTTTTTGTCCGCGATCTTTTCTGCTAATGCCGTAGAGAAAAAGCGCAATACCGAGGCCGTGGAAACTGGCCCGAGCCAACTTGTCTCGGGTCGTGTGCTTCAGTACACCCCGGCTCATACGCAGCCGCTGGCCGAAGTGAAAGAGCTGGTGCGCAGCCGCTTATTGGCCGAGCGTGCGGCTGAACTGGCGCGCAAAGAAGGCGAGCGTCAATTGGCCGCTTGGCGTGCTCAACCTGCCAGCGCGCAACTGCCAGCTGCCGTGACGCTCTCGCGTGACGAAACTCAGCAACAGCAACCCAAATTGATCGAGGCTGCGCTGCGTGCTGATACGGCCAGTTTGCCCGCTTGGGTGGGGGTTGATTTGGGTGCACAAGGTTATGCGGTGGTACGCGTCAATAAAGTGGTGCCCCGCGCTGCCGAAACCGAAGCGACCAATGCCAAGAACTTGGCCCAGTACAACCAGCTGTGGAGCGCCGCAGAAGGTTTTGCCTACTACGACGTGATCAAAGCGCGCCTGAAAGCTGAGATCAAAGCAGCCAAGCCTGCGGTAATTTCAGAAAGTTCTGCATCTGCCCAGTGATTTTTTGAATTCTCGCAAAAAGTACACTATAATTTGACCTCTACGGTGGCTGTAGCTCAGTTGGTAGAGTCCAGGATTGTGATTCCTGTTGTCG